>DASQJJ010000021.1:0-10726 GCA_035631115.1 Candidatus Eiseniibacteriota bacterium | reverse complement strand
TACCAAAAGTAGGATAAATTTCTTCATATACTAATTATTAGCTATTTTTGCTTCCCAAGGATAGGGGTAGTATGCAGCTGACTTACATACTCTGGCTTTATTTCGTAAATATCGGCAAATGGATAATGGCCAACCAAATTGTATCTTTTAAATCCTGCGGACTTTCGTACCAATTTAAATGTCTGGTCATTTACGTCATTGGTACGCATAATTATCCATCTGGCCCATCTATCTGGAGATGTTGTTGCAGAAGTCCAGTATGCACCTGTTCCTTCATGAATAAATTTACTCATTGGCAGACCACTTGAAAAAATAATGGCATCATGAGATGCTGCGGAAATTAAGACATACCCTGGCTTGTTGGCTGCATTTTTGGCTAACCAATTAGAGACTTCGGTAACATTTTTTTGAGAAGATCCAACGCGGGCATCGTCAATAGTCACAGCATCTGCTCCTGCAAGAGAAAAAACAAGCGTGAGAATAAGAAGTCCAATAAAAACAAATCGCATTGTTTTGGCTTTGTGTACAAGGTATCCAATAAAAATAGCGATACTTGGAGCCATCATTATGCCGTATCGCACATTAAACCATGTATCACCAGATATTCCTTGGACAAATAATACAGAAAATCCAAGATATAAAGCCAAAATATTAAAAAGAAATGGAGCAAAAAGAGAAAGAAGAATAATTCTTGTACTTCCCTTAATTGTTTTGTCCCAGAAAAGTAATAGTGCTCCTAGAGTTCCGAGAAAGAGTGTAAAAAATCCTGTGTTGTAAATTAACGCATACAAATAGACACTGGTAGACAGGAGAAGATTACGTTTTGTTGGTAAATCGCCTGCCGAGGCGAGTTGTTGTTGCTGCGCATGTGCAGAATATGGACCAAGAGCAAAATAGAGTGCATCTTTAAAAATAAGTTGATTCCACAAAAACCACAGAGCAATACCCAGTCCAGAAAGTGTTATGAAAAAAAGAAGTAAACCTTCTGTTTTTTTAAAGCCATATTTTTTTAGTGTAATAACGCCAATAAGAAAAGTTGCAAATACCAAAAGAAACCACCCATCATATCTATTAAGTGTTGCAAGCATTATCCAAAAAGAGGATTTTACTAAGTTAAGTAATTTTTCATCTTTTTGCCAAAGAAATAAATAATATACTCCTGCTGTCATGGAGCCAAGTAGAAGAAGCTCGGTCATTGCTGTTGACTGTAGGTACAATGTATTTACGTTGGCAACCCAGACCAAGACGCCAACGAGTCTTCCCAGCATTCCTACACCTAATTTCCTTAAGAAAGCGTAAATAAGGTATCCAGTTGCAACAAAGGCAATCATGGACTGCAGCGCTCCAGAAAGTCCAGAATGCCACATAAAATCATTCCAAATAGTTGGTACCATAAGTAAATGAGGTAGTGGAAGCCATACGCTTCCCAATTGGGCTAGGCCAGGCTTGAGTCCTTCTACAACACGTCTACCGATGTCTAAATGAGAGCGTGCATCATTGTACGCGAGTCCTAAACCATTTTTGTAGAAAAAAATATAGCTTCCAACAGAAATAAGGGATAAAACGCACACAACAAGAATTGCCATGTTTTTTGAGAAAAATGCTGCAATATTTCTCAGTATTTGCTGTTGAATGGATAAAGAAATGTTATTCATTATTATTTTTCCTTCCCCAAATAATTGTTGTTAGTAATGCTGCAATGACAAGAGCACTGTACGAATACAAAGCTAAAAAGTAGTCTTTTACTGATACTATTTTTGATAAAAATAATCGGTAAAATAAAGAGCTTGTATAATTTGCGTTAATAAGATTTTGATTGTACTGTGACGTGTAAGGGACAGGATTAATAAGGTGTATTGCTTCTATTTTTGGTGGAATTGCAATGGTTGTAAGAGCACCAAGTAAGCTAATCTTCAGGCTGTAGAGAGTGAGCAAAGAGAAAACAAGCAAGAAAAGTATGTTTCTTCTATAGCGTGTAATTGCAACAGTAAGAAGGGCGCACAAGAGTGCTGCAGATGGTAAGAGATAACGAGAGCCGAATGCCCACCCACCCCATGGATCCCCAAACATTGAGTACAAAAGAATATTGGTAAGAATAACCGAGACAATCAGTGTTGTCTTATTTCTTAACTCCGCTTTTCTATATGCCAAAAGAATTCCCAAAAAGCCAATAAGGACAACTGGACAATAAAATATCCACGACCTTTCATCGCTAAATAATAATATATACATTCCAAAAAGCTCGGATCGTGTCTTAAATGGTAATTTTAGGCCAATCTTTATGTCATTAACATTGTCAGTTGTTGCCACAACATTACTTTTACTGGGTGGAAGATGTGTTTTAAATCTTTCTGTTTGGCCAATAAATTGAGCAATCTTCGTATATGATCCTGTTGTTAGATAATTGTAATACCCAAAAAGCAAAAAGAGTGTCAACGTTCCAATGAAAAGCGTTATGATGGGTGTTTTAAAAGATATCTGGATATGACTACTTATTTTTTTTATATCTATCGATCGAAAAAAGCCGTACAACACGATTGGAAATAAAATAAAAACATTAGGGACATCAATCATAAGCCCAAATCCATATAAGGTTCCGAGTGCAAAGTATGAAGAAAGAGTAGGCTCTTTGAGAGCTATGATAAGCATAGAGAGAAGAAGCATTATAGTTGCATGATGTTGGGTAAAGGTTGATGTGTAAGCTAAAGAATTTGTGGCAAGAAGAAAAATTACCCCACCTAATAAGCCAACTTTATATTTAGCACCAAAAGCTGTGCTTAATTTTGCAATAAGAAATACATTTATTAATGCAATAACGACATTAAGAAAGTACGCAGACAATTGAGGCGTGCCAAAAGGCTCACCAAGCATGTAAAATGGTATTCCCAAAAATGATACTCCTGGCGTAAAGAGCGAAATATAATTACCCTTATACTCTGCAACATCAGGAGAAGAGAATTTTGCCAAATCTAAGGGAATAAAGAGAGAATGATATTTTACAATAGACTCAGTAAGTGCAAATCTTCCTGCACTTATGGAAAGCTCAAATGGACCACCAAATTTATTATCTCTTTCTTTTTGATAATAAATAGGATTTCCCTTGTCCCCTTTTACCACAAAAAGCAAAACAGGAATAAGTCCCAATAATAGTAATACTGTAACTATAATTTTTTTCATGCTATTAAAATATTATCATGTCAATTGCTTTTTTTGTTGATCCAACTCTTTTCCAGACACCCTTTTTATCCGTGTACTTTTGGTGACTTGGGATAAGCATTGATGAGTATATGAATATTCCCGATAAAAGTGTAAACAAGGGATCATGCGCCAATTTATACAAGAGTGCTTTTATTTTATAACTAGCCGGAATTTTATAAAGGTCAAGAACCCAAGTGCCGAATATTTGTTCAAGTTTTAAGTCATTTGGTGACACTCGGTTTTTTTGTGAAAAATAGTCTGAGAGAGTTGTTGGTTTTATGTAATATACAATTGCAGCTTCTGCAAAAATGAAATGCCTTTTCATTTTTTTTCCTAAAAAAAATATAAATTGAGATTCAGAAATAAGTCCTTTAGGGAATGTGATACATTTAGCAAATTCTCTTTCAAGCATCATGCAACAGCCACGGATACTATGTACATTGTCTCCATTTTTATATATTTTTCTGACGTGGTACCATACATCAGACCAAGTATTAATAAGTTTTCCTACAAATGTTTTAGTCGGAATTGGTTGATTATTCGCTCCAATAATTGCTGTTTTTTTATTTATGAATTTACTTACCATATTGTCGAGAACCTTTGGGGTACCAAGGACAACATCACCGTCAAAAATTGCAATAAGTTGACTTTTATTCATTTTGTATAATTCCATAAGACGCTTTAATTTGCCTTTTTGTTGTCCGTCAACTATTACTTTAATCTTTTCATTTTTCATAGAAAACTGCTTTGCGATTTTATCTGTTTCATCTGTTGTCCCATCGCACATAACAATTATCTCTTCTAAAGAATATCTCACGTTTTTTTGATGAAGAATTGATGTAAGCAGGAATTTTATATTTGCTGCCTCATTATGCACAGGTATACCAATAGTAAGCGTTATTTTTTTCATACAATAATTCCAATATGTTCTTTAATGAATTTTCTAAATGCAATGACACTTGGCGAAAAAAGAAATTGGAATTCTGCAAAAGTATGGGTTCTATCTACACCAACTCGTGGAATAGTGAATAAATTTGTTTGAGAATCTATTTTTCCATCATCCATAGAAAATGCTGCCTGATAGCCAGCTTTTTTTACAGTGTCAACAATGTTTTTAGTATATCTTCCTTTTGGGTATGCAAAATATGAAACAGCTCTATTGCAAACTTTTTGCAACTGTTTTCTTGAACCAATAATTTCCTTTTCTATTTCATGAGATGACATATTCCAAAAATCTGTATGTGTTGCTCCGTGAGATCCAATGTTCCATCCATCAGAAAGAAGAAGTTGCATGTCTTTTGGCGTTAAAAATTCCCTTTTTGTATCTAACTCTTTGTAATCTGGATTTTTTGTATCACTAAGCATAAAAAGAGTTGGTGTTATGCCAAGTTTCTTCATAAGATTTCGTATTAAGAGAACTTCTTTATATCCATCATCAAATGTAATAACAAATGAAGGTTGTGTAATCCGTCTTTTTCCTTTTATTACACTTTCAACATCCTGAAGAGTAATCGCTGAATACTTACTTGATAAAAATTTAATTTGCTTTTCTAATGTTGATAATGATACTCCGAATCGCCATGAATCATCTGAAATACTGTGATAACACAAGATAAAGATTTTCGGGTTTCTTCCAAAAATTTGATCCACAGTACCCAAGAAGATATAAATGTATTTTCTCAATAGTAATTTTAGTTTTGCTATCATATTCTTTCTAAGTAAAAATCATTCAGCTCTACAGCCACATTTTTCCAAGTTTCTGTCTTACAAATAAGTTGGTTGCGTTGTTCCATTTGCTTTATTTTCATTGAATCTTTATTAGATAGGACAAATTGTATTTTTTGAGCTAGTGCCGTTGAATCTTTTGTTTTGACACAAAATCCATTGATATCATCTTTAATTAAATATGGAAGTGCGGAGTTGTTAGCGACGATGCACACTTTTCCTTGACTCATAGCTTCATGGACAACATTACAATAACTCTCCCATAATGCCATATGAACCATAAGTTCTGCATGCTTAATAACATAAAATTTATCTACGCCATGTAAAATGCCTATGAATTTTATTCTTTTCTCAACATGAAGTTGTTTTGCAAGAGATTTCAAGTATGAAAGATAGTTATCCGTTGCCTGTACTGGTCCTGCAATAACATATTGAATTTCTTGAGGCAAATATGGAAGCGCCTTAATAACAGTTTCATAATTTTTAATGTGATATATTCTTCCCATTTGAAAAATATACTTCCCAAGTTTTTTCACAACTGCCTTAATTTCTTTACTTGCTAGTTTCTCAACATCTACGTATGCTTCATCTTCAATGCCATTTTTTATTACTCTTCCAAATTTTTTATTTATCCCTTTCTTTGTGGATTCTTCCATTTCCCAATCTGAAACAGCACGAAAACCATCAATTGATGCATTAATAAGCAAAGGAAGTAACGTTTTGTGATAGGTTCTCTTAATAATACGAGGAAAAAGGGAAAAGCTTTTCCACTCTGGATAAAATCCTCCATGAGGAGTGAGAATAAGTGAATACTTTTTCTTCCTTAATAATTTTAAAAGTATTGTGTAAACAAATATAAAAAAATGAGGAAACATATCACTGTTATGTAATGAAACAATAGTTGTAGTTTTCCAATCAATTTGAGGTATAAAACCTAAAAATGAAAATGGATACCTTTTTATATGTATCCCTTTAACAGCATCATTTTTTTTGAGACTATTTTTATTTAAATACGTATCTGAAGATGTATGAACAGTTACGCTCCATCCTTTTCTGACCATTTCACTGTATGTTTCTAAAACACTCGTTTCTATACCAGCTGTAACTGGATAAAAAAATCTCATAACAATATCGATATGCCTTACGTTTTTCATATATTAATAATTTTTGAACTTTTTGCTATATCCCAAGTTTCTGAAGTTGAAAATGAAAAGAGCGAAAAAAATTTAATATAAAAAGCTATGCCAATATAGCCAAAAAGTGAAACAGGTTGTAGAAACAAAGATTTAATACATTCTTTAATAAGTAAAGATTTAGGAATGGTGTACTCTTTCTTGAGCATGGTAGAGTCAAAATATTTTTGAAGGAGTTTTTGAGAATTATGAAAACGAATGCTTTGCTTTTGATGATCCCCAAGCGTTGTCGGTAATTGATAGAAAGCCTCACAAGAATTTGTGTACTTAAAAGTAAACCCTTTACTAATGCAGAAAAAATATGAGAATGCATCTTCACCAATAGACGAAGGGAAGTGAGTTGTCTTATATAGTCTTTTGCTAAATGCACGTACTTGTCCGTGACATGCGTACACGTTTTTACTATTTTGAAATTGCTCAAATATTTTTGTTTTTAATTTCATACTAAAAAATAATAGATTGCTTAAAATATTTGTTGCTGGAAGCTCTCTCATCCATACAGAGCAAAGGTCAGATTGCGAAGATTTAAGAAAATAAGAAAGTTTCTTTATGAATAACGGATCAAAAATTCTTGTATCTGCATTAATGAGAATAAGCACGTCTCCAGTTGCATGAGCGAAAATTTTATTTTGCATCTCAGCAACTCCCTTTCTTTCTTCTCCCCTTAGCAAGATAACCTTTTGAGATTGTTTAGCAATGTTATCGGTATTATCTGTGCTTGCATCAGAAGCAACGATAATCTCCTTTATAATGAAAGAATCTGTTTTTTGGACAGAAAGGTCTCTAAGCAAATTTCCTAAATTGCCCTCTTCATTAAATGCTGGAATGCCAATGGTAATAGTTAGTTTTTTCATAGTATTTCTTTGGAAAAATCACTTTCTGAACAATATGTAAGAAAATCAGACCAGTTATAAACTGTTTTTTCTGGAAAGCCAGATCCTGTAAGTGCATGTGTTGCTGCATTAATGGAAAATGCACGAAATAAATTAAGGGAATTACGATTGTTGGAGTAATTTTTTATAACTGTTGATAAAATTTTTTTATAATACGTTCCTTCTTTCCACACTTCTCTTAAGGTTACAGCTTTTTCAATATATGAGTTAGTGAATACACATTGTTGAAGGTCTATGACTGCAATCTTTCTTTTGGATACTAAAATATTAAGGAAATGAAGGTCTCTATGAGATAAAGTAGTCGCAGGTAGTAAAAGAATCATAGGAATAGATTTTAAAAAGTATGGAATACCTTTTATAATTGATAAGGTTGTTTTAGGATACGTTAAAATTGCTTTTCCAACGAGGAGTGGATATAGCATTACGTATTGTAGGCCTGTCCTTTTTGAAATGTAAGATTTTTCTTTTTGATTTAACCGTTTGCCCAAAAAATCTAGAAAAGTTAACACTGAAAAATATATTTGTACTTTTTCTTTTTCATTCATTTCTTCAGCCGAAACACCATCAAAATGTTCTATTAATTGGATTAAATAATCATCTGTCTCTAGAAATGCTAATGGTTTTGGAATAATAATTCGAGAGATTCCACTTGGTATTTTTTTTGATACTCGTCTTCTAGCGTCATACAAAATGTGATATGTATTTATTTCATTAAGAAGAGAATAATAATGATATCCTTTATTGTGTTTACTTATCATTTTTGCAACTGCTTTTTTCCCTTTTTTATTTTGATAGAGACCAATTTGATAGCTCTTTCGCAATCCTTCTTTTTCAATCTCTCCTATAAACAAATAGTCTCCAATTTCTTTTGGAAATAAAGGCAAAACTTTCTTTATTGAAATGACTTTAATAATGTTTTCTTTCAGATTCGCCAGTAAAAGCGAAATAAGTCCGTATGGTTTGTGTGGGTTATACAAATTAACTTTTTGCATATACGTTCCTTTCTGTATTAATTTGAATATTTTTTTGAAATATTGTGTCTCGTATATTTCGCTGAATTGTGTGCATAAAAATGCGAGAACTTTCTTCCCAGGAGAAATTTTGTGCCCAATCCCATGATGCTTTAGACATTTTTTCCCTCATTTTTTTATTTTCAACAATTTCCCTAATTGCATTTGCAAAATTTTTCGTATCTCCATATGAAACAAGAATACCCGTTATTTTATGTTTTATTGAATCTTTAAGTCCTGGGACATTTGAAGCCACAGTAGGCGTTCCACATGCAGCTGCCTCAATAGTTGTAATGCCCCATCCTTCCATAAATGAAGGATTTACAAAAACCCATGCTTTTTGAAATAACTTAATTTTTTCTTTGTGATCTATTTTTCCTAAAAACTGTATATGTGGTGAAATTTCTAATTCATTTGCATATTTTTGAAGTCTATTTTTTTCATCTCCCTCACCTGCAATAATGAAATCTGCATTTATGCCTTCTTCTATAAGTTGTTTTGCAGCCTTAATAAAAACATTAAGACTTTTATAATATTGTAACCTACCAACATAAAGCACCAATGGTTTTATATTTTTCTTTCCTATATTAAATTCATGTAAATCTACGCCATTATAAACAATAATTGGTTCTTGTTTTGTTAATTTATGTTTAAGTATGTCTGCCTTAGATGAGGGAGATACAGTAATTACCTGTGTTTTTTTATATATAAAAGGCATCGCTCTTGCTTCCAAGAAGAGTGCAAGCCAAGAGAAAGGTGGTCTGAGTGATTTACGAAAAACTTCCTGATGAACATGATGAATAAGAAGAAATGTCTTTGTATTTGTATATAAAGGTGTAAAAAATGGTATGCCATTTTCTGAATCAATAATAATGTCATAATTCCCTCTAAATTTTAGAATGTAGTAAAGAAATGCCCAAATATAGACTGAATAGAAGCCTCCACGTCTTACAATCTGAATACCATCCAAAATTTCATTTCGTGAACGATGCCCATCATTTCCGCAAAAAATCGTTACTTGATTTCCTTCTTTTACCCATCGTTTTGCAAGCTCATGAATATATACTTCTGCCCCACCTGCCCACTTATGCTTAGTGTCTCGCCAGTTAAAAATAAGAATTCTGTTTTGATTGGTTGGAATTTGGTGATAGCCATTAAAAAATAAACCAAGAAAATCAGAAGTATTTCGTTCGATTGTGCGTACAAAGTGTGCAAATAAATGAAGTGTTAGTGTACACAATAAATGCAATGTCCAGACAAAGGTCATGACATAGGCAAAACTTGCAGCATTTTTATGAAACATAACAAGAAGGACAAATTGTAAAACACCAAGGAAAGACGCGACCACCGTAAACGTATACATTCTCTTGACTAAGTAGTAGTTGATAAAAACTTTAGAAACAGTAAAACAGGTCATACCAAAACCAAAGAACAGTAAGTAAGTGACAATCGTCTCCGCTTTTGCTCCGTACAATAAGGGAATACTAAAGGAACCAAATATTCCAAAACAAATAAATCCTATTCCTGCAAGTAGTGATGTTGACAAGAGAAGCATATGCAGTGTTTTTTTAGTATCTTTATTCGCTCCTTCATTTCGACTTAATAGAGGAACAACAAAGGGAGTTGTTAGTCCTCCGAGAAAATAAATCATTTTTCCAACGAGTGATAATAGTGCATATTTTCCGGCTTCAAAGGATGAAAGGTAGTGATTGGCCATGATAATATCCATACTCATAAAAACAATTGAAGAAAAACTGGTAAGAAAAGATGCGGTAAAGAATTTTTTCGAAAATTTTCTTATCTCTTGGACAGGTGCATTAAATGAAGTTTGTTTGATTTGTGTAACAACAAGCAAGTAGCCAGTAATAAATGTTGCGAATACAGAAAGGGGTATTGCAGCAAATGTCCATGACGTTTTATGGAAATAAACGAGAATTATCGCACTAAGAAATTTAACAATTGGGTCAACAAAGTTGATAATAGCCAAAGAACCAAACATTAGCTTTGCGGAGATAAACCCTCTGTCTGCGCCATTAGCAAGTCCAACAAATAAAATTAATGCAAAAGTTATAAAAACAAAAGGATTTTCAGCGTCGAAATTATGCATTAAAATTGGTGTTGCAAAGAGCCACAGGGCACCAATGATAATGGAAATGATAAGGCCTCTTTTTCTAATAAAACGCCATTGTGCGTACCCTGCACCGTCACCGTATTTTCCAATCAAAAATCCAGATCTATAATTTGCACTTGTGGCAAATGCACCGAATAGGATTGATGCAAAAGACAAGAATCCTCCCATGAGACTAATAAGAGCAAAATCTTCAAGTTTAAGAACTCTCCCTAAATATGCATTAAATCCAAAATTAAGGAAATTTGCTGTTATGGATGCTCCAACTAAAAATATGCCGCCGACATAGGTTTTGCTTCTTTCTATGAAAGTGACAAGACGCTTTCGTATTTGCCTAGGAAGAGGTATTATAGATTGTTTCTCTTCTTCTTCCACAATAGTTTGTGCAAGAATTTCTTTTTGCACACTCGTTAAGTGGAGGCCATGGATTGTTTTTTCCCAGTAATGAGGCTTAAAAATAAGCTGGTAAAATGCAATAAATCCAGACCATGAAATAAGAAGCCAGTAGAATGGAATAAGGTAGATATATTTAATAAGACTCCACTGCTCTCTTTTTGCACACCCAATCATGTAGTAATA
>DASQJJ010000020.1:0-9647 GCA_035631115.1 Candidatus Eiseniibacteriota bacterium | reverse complement strand
TAAAAGTAATTGACAATGACACGGTCTATGATATGAGTCTTAAAAGCAATATAGAAAGATTTATTCAAAGTCTATGATATCTGATGACATTATTAAAAATTGACAGAAGGCGTTATATAAAACGCGTTCTGTCATCCTGAGCGAAAGCGTAGGATCCCATTACTTATGAAGAGTGAAGATATAATAAAAAATCTAGAGGACAAATTAAACACCTTTGAATCTTCAGGAAAGTCACAAAATGTTGGTGTTGTTGAATCTATTGGAGACAATGTCGTTGTTGCATCTGGGCTTTCGAAAGCACAAATGGGCGAACAAGTTGTCTTTGAAGACAATTCGCGAGGACTTATTCTTAATTTGGACGAGGACTCAGTCTCTATAGTGCTTCTGGGAAGATCAGAAAGTCTCAAAGAGGGAGATACAGTCAAGACTACCGGACAACTTCTTACTATTAAAGCTCATGAAGACTTGTTGGGAAGAATTATAAATCCAGTCGGTGTTCCACAAGATGGAAAGGCGGAAGTAAAAAAAGGGAAAGAAATGCCTCTTGAGAGGATTGCAGCAGGTGTAATAGATAGACAACCTGTTGATAAACCTCTTAAAACAGGTATTAAAGCCATTGACTCACTCATTCCAATAGGACGAGGGCAAAGAGAGCTTATTATTGGAGACCGAGGTCTTGGTAAAACAGCAGTCGCCATAGATACGATTATTAACCAAAAAAATTCAGAAAAAGAAGGTGGAAAAAAGGTTATGTGCGTCTATGTTGCTATTGGACAAAAGCAATCAACCGTAGCACAGGTGGTTGAAAAGCTAAAAGAGACTGGAGCAATGGAATACACCATAGTGGTTAATGCAGGCGCATCCGATCCAGCTTCTCTGCAATATCTCGCTCCCTATGCAGGTGTTGCTATTGCGGAGTATTTTATGGAAAAAGGTGAGGATGTACTCATTGTCTATGACGATCTCACAAAACACGCATGGGCGTGGAGAAATTTGTCTCTTGTTTTAAAGCGTCCTGCAGGAAGAGAAGCATACCCAGGAGATGTTTTTTACCTGCATTCGAGACTTTTAGAGCGCGCCGTACGACTTTCTGACAGAGTAGGCGGAGGCTCTATTACGGCACTTCCTATTATCGAGACTCAGGCTAATGACATTTCTGCATATATTCCAACCAATGTTATCTCGATTACCGATGGACAGATTTTCTTAGTTTCAGACCTTTTCAATTCTGGCGTGCGACCTGCAGTAGATGTTGGAAACTCTGTGAGTAGAGTTGGAGGAGCAGCACAAACAGGAGCAATGAAGTCTGTAAGTGGACGTATTAAGCTAGAGCTCGCGCAATATCGAGAATTGGCTGTTTTTGCACAATTTGGAAGCGAATTAGATGCTGCAACTCTTTCTCAACTCGAAAGAGGTAAGCGTCTCACGGAAATGCTTAAGCAACCTCAATACAATCCACTTCCCGAAGCATTCGAAATTCTATCTATTTGGGTAGTTACCAACGGATTTACAGACGATGTAAAAGTAGAAGATATCTTACGATTTGAGCAGCAGTATCATGCATACGTAAAAACCCATGATAAAAAAATATTAGAGAAATTGTCCAATGGAAAGAAAGTTGATGATGAAACATCCGAACAACTTAAAAAGATTACTGTAGCGTTTAAGAAAACGTTCTAATCTTCTCTTATGCCAAGTACACTTGCATTACGAAGACGCATTAAGACCGCGCAAAATATTTCCAAAACAACTCGTGCCATGCAAATGATTGCAGCATCCAAATTAAAAAGGGCACAACAAGCGGCTCTTGCTTCTAGGCCTTATGTAGAAAAGCTTAGTCAACTCTCTCAAAGTATTGCTCCAAAAGAATCGACAGAAGATACTAGTCATCCATTACTCAGGACTAAGCAACTCTCCAACAAAACACTCTATGTTGTCATATCACCAGACAAAGGCTTATGCGGAGGCCTTAATACCAATCTTTTTCGAGAATACTTAAAATACAATAAAGATGATAAATCGCTTTTTATTGCTGTTGGTAAAAAAATAGAAGCAATTGCAGGAAGTACTACAAAAAATTTA
The DNA here is from genome assembly GCA_035631115.1 of Candidatus Eiseniibacteriota bacterium. Classification (GTDB taxonomy): domain Bacteria; phylum Patescibacteriota; class Microgenomatia; order Levybacterales; family UBA12049; genus DASQJJ01. The sequence goes on along the minus strand of DASQJJ010000020.1, from coordinate 7,565 downwards.
CTTGCTTCTTTCCATGCAGGGACCACACTTCCTTCTTTTGGCATGGTCTCCCCTATTAGCACCATTATTACAGAGCATTTTACGCAGGGGAAAATAGATAAAGTCGTTATCCTTACAACACACTTTAACAGTGTTTTCTCCCAAACACCTCATATGACTCAATTATTACCAGTAGTCTTTCCAGAAAATGGGCAAAGTGTACAAGAAAAACTAATTGAGCCTTCTCCAACAGAGTTGCTACCTGCTCTACTAAAACGGTATGTTGATATGGTTATTTATCAACAGCTTTTAGAGAGCTATGCATCATTTAATGCGGCCCAAATGATAGCCATGCAAAATGCAACCAGTAATGCAAAAGATATTGTGAGTGATCTTACTTTGTTATACAATAAGGTCCGTCAGGAAAAAATTACCAGTGAAATTCTTGACATTTCATCGGCAGCGGTTGCATTAAATGCATAATATGGCAAATAAAAATACCGGTATTATTATTAAAATCCAAGGACCAGTGGTTGATGTTCGCTTTAGTGGAGATGTTCCACAAATCAATGAGGCGCTCAAAATTGCCTTACCCGACAAAACAACACTTACATTGGAGGTAGCTTTCGAGACAGGAAGTGGAGAAGTAAAAGCCTTGGCATTGGGAAGTACTGATGGACTTACCCGTGGTATGGAGGTAACCCGTACCAATGCACCAATTTCTGTACCTGTTGGCAATGAAACCTTAGGCAGAATTTTTAATGTGCTCGGTGAAACAATTGACGACCAAAAGCCACTTGATACATCCAAATTAAAACTCTCCCCAATTCACAAAGCAGCACCAAAACTAACAGACCAAACAACCAAGCCAGAAGTCCTCGAAACAGGTATTAAAGTTATCGACCTTATTGCACCATTCACCAAGGGAGGCAAAATCGCTATTTTCGGAGGAGCAGGAGTTGGAAAGACAGTTGTTATTAAAGAGCTTATACGAAATATTGCACAAGAGCATAAGGGGCATGCTGTATTTGCAGGTGTCGGAGAGCGAACCCGCGAAGGAAATGACTTATGGCTCGAAATGAAAGAGGCAAATGTTATGGATAAGACAGTTATGGTATATGGCCAAATGAACGAGCCACCTGCAAATAGAATGCGTGTTGGTCTTACCGCACTCACCATGGCGGAGTACTTTAGAGACGAAAAGCATGAAGACGTTTTGCTCTTTATCGATAATATTTTTAGATTTGCTCAGGCTGGCTCTGAAGTGTCTGCTTTACTCGGGAGAATGCCATCTGCTGTAGGATATCAGCCAACGCTTGCCAACGAAGTCGGACAACTTGAAGAAAGAATTACCAGTACCAAGTCTGGCTCTATCACATCCGTCCAGGCAGTGTACGTACCAGCCGATGATTATACCGACCCTGCACCGGCAACCATTTTCTCCCATTTAGATGCAACCGTTACCCTGGATAGAAATCTTGCATCTCAAGGACTTTTTCCAGCAGTAGACCCACTTACTTCAAGCAGTAGAATTTTGGATGCAAATGTTGTTGGACAAGAGCATTACGATGTAGCACGAGGCGTACAAAAAGTACTACAGCGCTATAAGGACTTACAAGACATTATTGCTATCTTGGGAATGGACGAATTGTCCACGGAAGACAAGCTTACTGTTAATAGAGCAAGAAAAATTCAGAGATTTCTTACACAACCATTCTTCGTTGCAGAAATTTTTGGAGGAGCACCAGGTAAATACGTTAAGATTGCAGACAATGTACGAGGTTTTAAAGAGATCTTAGATGGAAAGCATGACGATTTGTCCGAACAAGCATTTTATATGGCAGGAACAATCGAAGATGCAGTTGCAAAAGACAAAGAATTAAAGAAAAGTAGTAAGTAATCTGTCATTTCGAGGCATTGCCGAGAAATCCCCTGATGAGATCTCTCACTTTGTTCGAGATGACAATCTATAATTTATATGTCATTAAACCTAACCGTTGTTACTCCGGAAAAGCAATTACTTTCTGAGGAAGTTGATGAAATTATCGTTCCAACAACCAATGGTGAATTAACCATTCTCCCAGAGCATGCCGCACTCTTGGCAGAATTAGCACCTGGAGAATTGGTCATAAAAAAAGGAAGTAAATCCGAGCATCTAGTAGTAGTTGGAGGGTTTTTGGAGGTTGGAAAAAATTCTGTGTCTGTCTTAGCAGATTATGCAGTCTCTGGAAAAGATATTTCCGAGGCTGCGGCCCAGCAAGCTGTAGAACGAGCGCAAAAAGCAATGAAAGAGAAAAAATCTGATATTGATTTTGCAGCTGCAGAAGCAGAATTCCGACGTGCTATTTTAGAGCTTCGCGTTGCCAAACGACAAAAAGGCATCCACTAAGAATTGTCACTTCTTCTCATATCATCTCCCAGGGAGTCTAATCCAAGTAGTGAAAGCGGATCAAGTAAACCGTGTGCCTGTGCTTCTGCAGCAGCATGGGTAATGCTTTTTAAAGCACCATCATTCCTTTCAAGAAGATGAGTCATAAGATTACTTGATGCCCTATGACCTCTACCAAGAGACAGAGCAGCTTGCTCTTGAGTTAGTCCTTCTCCGACTCTTTCCAAAACTTTTAGCTCATCATCTGCAAAATCCAAGCCATTTGGTAAGGTTATGTGAGTTCTTGTTCTTCCCGAACCAACTCTCCAGTCTCCTTGGGGAGAAGGAAGCGTTACCTCTTTCATGGGTTTAGATAATACTACTTTATAAGGAATTTGCAAGTAATTATTCTTTTCTTCCCAAAGCAATGATCCAATCCGTATCTTTTCTCCCTTTTGGATCTACCTCTGTTTCGTTATATTGCTTTATTGATTCAACTTTGAAACGTGCCTTAAGCAAATCTTCAACTTCTCTTTTCGTAAAATATTGGAAAAATCTTCCTTGAGCAGAAATTTTATCAGAGACAAAAGCCGTTTTATTATTTCCCATTTGAGCTTTTACTAAAATGTATACAATACCTTGCGGTTTTAGCACTCTTTCAAATTCTTGCACTACCTTTTCCACATCTTCTATGGTTTCCATATGAAGAAGGGACCCTTCCGAGCAAATACCATCAAAAATGCTGTCCTCAAACGGTAAGAAACGTAAGTCACCTACTGCAAATGCGCATTGGGGGTATTGTTCTTTTGCTACTTGAATCAATCCTTCAGATAAATCAAGCCCAACTGCTTGAAATCCATGTTTTTGAAGAAAATTTGTTGCTCTCCCCGCACCACAACCAGCATCCAAAACTTTTCCATTTTTTGGAAGAACTGAAATAAATTGTTCTAAATTTTGTATTGTTGGATACTTTGCAGAAGCAATAGCATACTCCTTAGCATTGTTGTTGTACCAATCAATTGTGTCTTGAAACCCTTTTACTTTATTCATATGGTTATTTTTTGTTGAGACGTTCGTCTTCCACTATCGCTCTACTCAATTTTCTATTCAATCTTCCATTTGGGGATATCGCTCCCACTTTTACCGCATGTCTTCTCAGGGCCTCGCCTTGGCTTATTTCCGGAATGTCTGTTGGAATGTTTTGTTCATACATCAATCTGAGCTTGTTACGTGTATTTGATAAAGAAATACCTAATCTTCTACCAATTTCTGAGGGTCCTCTGCCTGCAGCAGAATGAGATAAAACCCTCCATTGTCCTGAAGTTCCTCTCATTTTCCCCTCCTCCGACTCTACAATAAGGTGATTGCCACCATTTCTTTCTTCTGTTCGTATATTAAGTCTTCTTTCTCCAACCATATTAGTACATACATTTACATATTATCAAAACAGTTTTTCACTATTCCATTCATATAGTCCGTCATTTCTATTTCTTTTAAATTTTCTTTAGAGAGCCATGTATACTCCGAGTGCTCATGGCTAAGCACAACTTGTTGACTAGGTTTTGTCATTGTACATAAAAAGGAAATTTCGACTCTATGAATTTTTTCCTCTCCTTTTTCCATAAAATAATTATCAACAGAAAGTGGTCTCCCAACTTCTATGTCTAGTCCTACTTCTTCCTGCAACTCTCTTTGCACTCCTGTTGTGGGATTTTCTCCAAAATCCAATCCTCCTCCAGGCAATTCCCAGAGTCTTGGTAAGAAATCATCTGTCTCCGATCTTTTTACTAGCAAAACTTCCTTCTTGTCATTCAAAATAAATCCACCAACTGCAACTTCTTGGTACTTTTTCATTGTAATAGTATAGCAGTTGTTGTAAATGATATCTTCTGATCTCTTTACATTTTAGTACGATCGTACTATTCTAGAAATATGGACATCAATAAAGCAATAGATATGATTCGTAAGTTTTTTGTGCAACATAAGCGCATGCCAAGCTACCAGGAAATAGCCTATTTATTTGGTTATGCCACTAAAGCATCTAGTCAACACTTAGTCAAAAAACTTATGGAGGCAGGAGTTTTGGATAAAGATGAAAATGGCAAATTGGTACCAAAGAATCTTTTTTCTATTCCCAATCTCGGCATTATTAAAGCAGGGTACCCAACAGTTGCAGACATGCAGCACGATGCCATAGATGTGTATGATTATCTGCTTAATCGCTCGGGCACTATTTTTTCTCTTACTGTTAAGGGGGATTCTATGATAGACGAAGGCATTCATGAAGGAGATATTGTCATCGTAGAAAGAGAAAGAGAGCCACGTAATGGCGATGTAGTTGCGGCACAGGTAGATGGAGAATGGACAGTAAAATATTACCAAAACGCATATGGAGAAATTACCTTACATCCTGCCAATAAAAATTATCCTATTATTACTCCCCAGGAATCTTTGGAAATTGGAGGAGTCGTGGTAAGTGTCATTCGTAAGTACCACTAGCGTCATTCTGGCTTGTCCAGAATCAGATCTTGGATGCACTTTGTTTACCAGGATGACAAGACAATATGAAAGAAGATATAACACTAGAAAATACTTTTGTCAGCTTTACCCCCTCTTTCTTAGGAAATGGGTGGGAGACTTCCCTTTCACCTAGAATGGAAAAGGAATACCTACCTGCATCAGAATATAAAATTACATTTAGTTGGCTTACAAAAATTCTTCAGAAAATGCAAAAAAGTGGGCAGGAAAAGGGGGTGATTTCATGGACGAGTGTAATTGCTAGATTATTTTTATAATTAGCACAGTTTGCACCTAGGTGCTAAGATGATGGAAGAAGACTAGTAGCAAGACTGAGTGCTTCTTCATAGGAATTTGTTTCCATAAATTTCATTCTCATGTCTACTGCTCCTTCGAAGTCTGATAAATATACTTTAAAATATTTTTTAAGTATCTGAAACGACTTTTTATTTCCCCATGTGTCCCTAAAAAGTTTTACATGAACTTGTAATAATTCCAATCGTTCTTTTACGCTCTTTATTGAAGGGTCTATGCCTGCAAATAGCCACGGATTATGAAAAATTCCTCTTCCTATCATGACTCCATCTACTTTATACTTTTCTACTTTTTCTTTTGCCTCTGCTATGCTTTGCACATCCCCATTACCAAAAATAAGGGTGTGTTTGGCAAGGCTATTTCTTAACTCCACAACTTTACCTATCTCATCCCAATGTGCGGGTACTTTAGACATCTCGGCAGCTGTCCGTCCATGGACAGTAATTACATCCAAATTTTGCTGTAGTAAAAATCCTATCCATTCTTCTGTTGCAATTTCTTTAAAACCTATTCGTGTCTTTACGCTTACCGGTAATTCACCAGCTTGTCCTGAGCTTGCCGAACGGACGCCTTCCTTAGTTGCCTCGATAATTTCTTTAGCCAATGGCTTATTCTTAATAAGCGCGCTGCATGCTCCATGACTCGTTACATCATGTTGCGGACACCCCATATTTATATCTATACCATCAAATCCCTTAGCTGCTAAATCCTTTGCTGTCTTATAAAAGTTCTCAGGAATCATACCCCAGATTTGAGCAACGATTGGATGTTCGACCTGTGTAAATAAAAGCCTTCTTGCCACAACGTCGTGACCATGGGACTGGATTCCATCAACATTGGTAAATTCTGTAAAAAATACATCAGGCTTTCCTGTAATGCAAAAGATTTGACGGAGGACCGTATCCGTAACATCCTCCATAGGTGCCAAAGAAAAAATAGGTTTGGGAAGCATATTCCAAATAGATACCATGAAGAATATTATACTAAATTACTGGATAGAATTTATGTAGTAGAACCTGGATTGGGATTTGGAATAGGATTTTGTGGCCAAATAGGACCTTCTGTAGGAGGCTCAGATGGTACCGTTGATGCAGCTGGAACCGTAGGCGTTGCAACTGGTCTTACGCGATCGGCATCCCTAACTGCTAACACTCCTCTTAACTGAGCTTCTAGAAGAGGGTCTGATGCCATGGCTCTTAATATTTTTTCTACATCGCTTGTCGCCTTCTCCGGATACATTTGATTAAGATACGCCAAAGCCTCTCTATATTCTTCAGTTGTCATACCATCTTTCATTGCAAGTAACTTTTCTGTGGCGCGTTCAGATCCAATTCCCCTAAATTCGTGAAACAGCTCATATTCTCTGTCTGCTTCTGTTTGTGGGAATAATTTCTTTAATCTTCCATCTATAATAGGTCCTGCTATATCTTCACCAACATGTCTCATCATATATTCCATTCTTGCTTCAACTGCTTGCTTCAAACGACGTTCTCCTGGATGTGCTTGTCTCATTTCATCTGGAATTTCATAACTCATTGCTCTTCTCATTTCACTTAGCGGGTCTTTTACCATACTTGATTCTAGTTCATCAAGCGCATCAAGCAATAACTCTGGAGAAGCATCATTAATGCCCAATCTTGCTTTAAGAAGTTGGTCTAATCTTTCTGATACATTAAATGCTGCATTACTTGTTGATGCATCACGAGTCTCTAGAGCAAGTTGATTACCAATTTCTTCTATAATTCTGCCAGCCGCTTGTAAACCTTCAAGTCCATCATCTGTAGTTAGGTCTGGATTTATAAATAACGCCAAAAATGCAGGATCATCACGCACAATCTCTGGTAAATCCAGAAGCTCATCAAATGCACCGGTGAAAACACCTTCTTCAACCCATTTTGCTCTTCCTATAATTTGACGTGCAACATCGAGTGCGGCTGTTTCTTCTGGCGTTTCAGGGGAGATCAAACCTCCCACAACTGCACGCTCAATACCAAGGCTTTGAGGTTGTCCCTTATCGTTAATAAAACCAACTCCCAATCTGTCCAGTTGAGCTTTAGTCAAATATTGAGCATCTTCATAAGATAGACCTACTTTACCAAGCGCTTGTAGGTCTGCTTCTGAGTATAGCTTCACAACATGCGTATCTCCACTATTTTCTCTCTCAGTTTCTGGAATAATTTGATATTTAGTATCTATTCCATTAATTTTAAGTGGCCCATTGGGTGCAACCATAGCCAAAACACGAGCATATTCTGAAACAACAAGAGGCTTACTATGCTCTGCCAAGTCTGGATGGTGCTTATAGCTATCTCCTATTTTTAATGCAACAACTTCATCGTCTCCAACTCTTTTTTCTCTTTCTTCCCGGATAATAGCTCTTACTGGT
>DASQJJ010000019.1:0-42873 GCA_035631115.1 Candidatus Eiseniibacteriota bacterium | reverse complement strand
ATGATGTAGGGAGATTTTGCTTGCAAAGTGTTTAGCAAATCTCCCAACTATGTAGGGAGATTTTTTTATGTAATTTTATGTCTTGTAGTTGTCTAATTGAAGTCAAATAACTGTCAAGCAGATTTTTATAAGACAGAAAATACTTAATAGGAAGGGGGGTGAAATAATTTATGCCAGATTCAAGAGAAACAGCGAGATTAAAAAAACAAGGTAAAACATTACCGCAGGCTCCGCAAAGGAAACCTGATGGTCCAGGTTCACCATTGGGACATGTCGGACGCGTTGATGGAAGAACGGTTACATTGAGCGATAGTGCTGTAAGCCAAATGCCAGGTAAAAGAAGACACGTTGTGCTCGGTTCAAGAAACGGATAACAGAATGTATATTCTTATTAATAGGCGGTAGGAGATTATCTTACCGCTTATTTTTGTGAAAATCCCTATTGATTTATTTTAGCAAACATTTATACTTTCTGTAATAAGTGTGAAAAGTAAGAAATTTATATGACTAAAGCAAAAAATAAAAGAGTATTAGCAAGCGGGTATTTAAGAAGACTAGGTGTTACTGATAAAGAAATGAAAAGCGTAGTTGCAGCAGATCCAGAACTATATTTAGGTAAAACAACTATGATTCTTCGACCAAAAAGTTTTCAAGAAACAAGCAGATCAGAATCAGGAAGCTAAAATCACCCAATATTTAGCTTGATGTCTTTTATTTTTAGTTGTAGGGTTTTTCTGTCATTCCACACATTTTCATCAATTGTATAGACAATATCTACTTGTTGCCCTGGCTTTAAATCTTTAGACATTTCTCCTAGTCCAAATGCTATTCCTGGTAGAGCATTCTTGTTCGAGCTTGTCGAGAACTGACTTCTCGATTCACTACGTTCACTCGAAGAAGAAAGAGATTGAAGCTGGAGACTAAGGTGGTTTTTTTCTTTTCCAACTTGTTTTACAGAAAGAATTTGCGCAGTACTCATAAAGGTTGGCTCGGGATTACCCATGCCAAAAGGCTGCAATTGTTGCAACTGGTCATATACTTGCTGCGTAACCATTTCCAAAGGTAATTCGAAATCAATTCGAAGAGACTTTTCCAACATATCATCTGTTAGCTGGACACTGTCTGCAAAGAATTTTTCCAACTCCCCTATTTTTGAAGTTTCTATACTAAATCCCGCTGCCATAGGATGCCCACCTGCATTAATAAGCAAATGCTCTGCAGTGCGAATAAACTCAATAATATTAAATCCCTTAATACTTCTAGCTGAAGCTTTACTTTTTTTCTCTCCAATAGACAAGACAATACTTGGTCTATAAAATTCTTCTACCAACTTCCCTGCAACAAGACCAATAACACCTTCTTCATAACTTTCATGTCCAATAAATAATAATTCTTTTACGCTTTCCCCTTGACCCCTTACGCTTTCAATGGCATGCTCGGTAATACTTTGTGTAACCAATTGTCTTTCTTTATTGGTAATTCCTAATTTTTCGGCCAGTGCTTTCGCCCGCATGCTGTCTTTTGTACAAAGAAGGCGCAAACTATCCATTGCACTCGCTATTCTTCCCATTGCATTAAGTCTTGGAGCCAACATATGACCTATTTGGTATACACCAATTTCCTTCTGACTAACTCCTGCCTCTTCACACATAGCAACTATGCCTGGTCTTTTTGTGCTGTGAAGAATTTTTAATCCCTCTGTGAGAAGAATTCTATTACCATTTGTTAGAGGGACCAAATCTGCAACAGTTGCAAGTGCAACAAGAGCAAGATGATCTCCGAGTATTTCGTATTTAGTATTTTGTATTTTGTATTCATTTGGGATTTGGGATTTAGGATTTAGGACTTCCTGAGAGAATACCCATGCTACACCTGTACCACATAATGCAGTTGAGTGGACAATTGCATATGCCTTAGGTACCTTCGGTCCAAGAGTATGATGATCGGTAAGAATAACATCTATCCCTTGTGAATTTGCAAAGTCTACGGCCTCGTTGGCAACAATCCCATTATCCACAGTAATAATAAGTTTTGTGTCTGGGTCTTGAACCAAAACTCTCTCCACTGCAGGAATTGACAATCCATACCCTTCACCTACCCTATCAGGAATAAAGGGAGTTACATTGGCCCCAAGTGCATGAAGTGTCTCCCAAAGAATTGCAGTCCCGGCAATACCATCTACGTCATAGTCTCCAAATACAACAATCTGCTCCTTTTTTTGAATAGCATCCTGTACTCTTTTAAGCGCTTTTGCAAGATTTTTTTTATCTAATCCAATTGAATCTGGAGTAACTAAAGCAATGTCTGAGTGGAGAAACGTTTCTTGTTGTTTTTTTGTAGTCAATCCTCTATTTTCCATGAGGATATGTAAAATGTCTTCAATTTTTACTTTTTCATTTTTATTTTTTAATTTGTTAAAAACTTCCCATTTAGCATTCTTTTTCATGTTATAATTCTATCAATTATGGAAAACAGTATTCCAGATAATGTTTTGTCAGTATACCATACCTTACAAAAAGCAGGATACGAGGTGTACTTTGTTGGAGGATGCGTACGAGATATGCTTCTTAAGAAGTCTGTAAAAGATTGGGACTTAACAACTAATGCAACTCCGGAAGAAATATTAAAAGTATTTCCCGATGGGTTTTATGACAATACCTTTGGGACAGTGGGTGTACCAGTAGAAATTTCAAATTTCAAATCTCAAATTTCAAATAAAGATGCTCGAGGGGTGGCGCGAGACGGGGAGCCCCAAAACCTTTCTGGAACGAATGAAATGAGTGAAGCAGGTTTGGGGGCTGGCGAGCGACAGGACCCCTTGAAACAGATTGTAGAAATAACTACATACAGGACGGAGAGAAATTATACAGACAGTAGGCATCCAGGAGAAGTCGCATGGGGCAAAACAATAGAAGAAGATTTGCAAAGACGTGATTTTACGGTGAATGCTATGGCAATGCAGTTGCAAATCACAAATTCTAATTCACAAGAAACAAATAATATACCAAATACTAAATACCAAATACTAAATACCGGTATAGTCGATCCTTACAACGGTAAAAAAGATTTGGAAGATAAAATTATCCGAGCAGTTGGCAATCCTAACGAACGCTTTAAAGAAGATGCACTCCGACTTATGCGTGCAATCCGTTTTGCTACACAACTTTCCTTTACTATAGAGGATGCAACATGGAAAGCTATTCAGGAGGACGCGCAACTTCTTCCTCTTATTTCTGGAGAGCGCATTCGAGATGAGCTTTTAAAAATCTTATCGAGTGAATATCCGTATGAAGGAATTATGCTTTTAAAGAATGCCAATTTACTCCAGCATATTTTGCCCGAATTACTAGAAGGAATTGGAATTTCTCAAGAACGCCCAGGAAGACATCATACAGCAGATGTCTTTACCCATAATGTACTTAGTCTTAAATTTACCCCGTCTACAGACCCTATTGTGCGCTTTGCAACACTTATTCATGACATTGGCAAGCCTCGAGTAGAGAGTAAAGACGAAAATGGATTGGTTATTTTTTACAATCACGAAATATCTGGCGCATCCATTGCATACGAAATATGCGAAAGACTTAAATTTTCTAAAAAAGATAGAAAAAAAGTAGTTACTCTGATTCGCTGGCATATGTTTACCGTTGACGAGCATATTACCGATAGTGCAGTGAGACGATTTATACGACGTATTGGAGTAGATAATGTCAAAGACATGGTGGATTTGAGAATTGGAGACAGGCTAGGAAGTGGCACCCAGACAGCCGAGTCCTGGAGACTTAAATTATTCAAAGACCGAATAGAAAAAGAGTTGGCACCAGGACCTTTCTCTATTAACGATTTAGCAATAGATGGGAATGATATTATGAAAGAGCTTGGCTTAAAACCTGGACGACAAGTCGGACAACTTCTACAAAAATTATTTGAAGAAGTAGATGAAAATTTAGAATTGAATACCAAAAACTATTTATTTAAGAGAGTAAAAGAATTATATGAACAATATAATTGAAATTAAAGTCCCCTTGGAATACTTCGAAAAAGATAGAAATAACGAATTAGAAGCACGTCTAGCAAAATTCAATCTTACCCCTGGAGATACTATTCGATTTCTCGAGTGGGATAAAGAAAAAGATACATTAACAGGCAGGTTTTACGATAGAAAAGTCCTCAAACTGCATAAAATCCATAGGGCAACAAAATATTGGTCCAAAAAAGACTTAGAGAAATTTGGTATTTACATATTCCAACTCGACAAAGAATAACGTGATATAATCACACTATGCTAAAAGATGAATTAAAAGACCAGCTAAAGACTTCCATGCTTGCGAAAAACGAGCTCAAGACACAGGTAGTCCGCTTTATTCTCTCGGGTATTACATATTACGAGATTAATAAGGGTGGGGCAGGATACGAGGCAACAGATGAAGATGTTATGGCTGTTATTCATAAAGAAGTAAAGCAAAGACATGATAGCATTGAGCAATTTGAAAAAGCTGGAAGAGAAGATTTGGTAGCAAAAGAAAAAGCAGAATTGGCAATTTTGGAAACATACCTCCCCGAGCAAATGGGAGAAGAAGAAGTAAAAAAATTAGTTGAGGAAGCAGTTGCCTCAACAGGGGCAACAACTCCTCAAGATATGGGAAAAGTTATGGGAGCACTTATGCCAAAAGTAAAAGGCAAGGCAGATGGAGGCATGGTAAGTAGACTTGTCCGGGAAGCGCTTCAATAGCATGTTGTATTTTGTTACAGAGAATAAGCAAAAATTCGATAATGCCCAAATAATTCTCAAAGAGTATACCCTCTCCCTTACGCAAAAGCCCTTACCCCTTGTAGAAATTCAATCACATTCTCTTGAAGATATTGCCAAAGACAAAGCACGTCAAGCATTTGCACTCGTAAAAAAGCCTTTAGTTGTAAAAGATGATGGATGGTACATAACAGCTCTCAATGGATTTCCTGGATCGTATATGAAATACACCAATGAATGGCTTACTCCACAAGATTTCCTCAATCTTCTCAAGCCTTACACAAATCGAGAAATTATATTTCGAGACGCGTTGTATTTTACAGACGGAAAAAAAGAAACGTGCATTGTAAATACAATAACAGGGCGTATTATTGATAGTCCTAAAGGCAAAGGAGTATCTAGTGCAACCATAAGTACATTTAGAAAAGATGGGAAGACAATGGCAGAGTGTATTAATGAAGGACTTGATTTTGCAGACAAAGGAGTAAGTATATGGCATGAATTTGCCAGGTGGTACAACGAAATGAAAAGTGTAAAATGAAAAAATAAAAATTATTTTTTGTTGCGAGGACGGGATGAGAGCTCGTTCCACAAGACTAAAAGAGGCGCAGCATTAAAGATAGATGAATACGTACCAGAAATAATTCCTACTAACAGTGCAACCACAAACCATTTCGTACTATCCCCACCAAAAAGAAGTAATGCAAATAAGACAAGGATAACTGTTAGAGATGTATTTAAAGACCTACCTAATGTCTGAATAATCGATGCATTTACGACTTCCCCAAAGGAGTTAAGCGGCATTTTACGCAAATTCTCACGTACTCTATCAAAAACAACAATAGTGTCATGCACAGAGAATCCAATAACAGTAAGCACCGCAGTAACAAAAAGACTGTCTATTTCTACATTAAAGAAATGTCCAAGAATAGAAAAAATACCAAGTAACACCAAGGCGTCATGCAAGAGAGCAACAATGGCAGTAACGCCAAATTGGAATGAATTTGCTGGCTTTCTCACACCCCTAAAAGACCAAGCAATGTATAAGACAATAAGAAGCGAGGCAAGTCCTACTCCCATAAGAGCATTTGTTGTTGTTTCTTTTCCAATAGTTGGACCAACTGTTGCAAATTCATCCTCTCTCACGCCTGGAAGCTTTTTATGTATATCTGAAAGTATTGTGTTGTGTACTGCCTGCTCTACAGGAACTGTACGCATAAGAAGTGTTGTCCCTGCTGTGGAGATTGTCTCTACCTTAACTTTTTTATTAACAAATTCTTGCTGAATACCTTGTACATCTGCATTTTTTACATTGGAAAATGTAAATCGTGACCCACCACTAAAGTCAATTGACGGCTTAAAGCCAAAAAGAATAAGTGACAATGTCCCTGGAATAATTACCAGAAGAGACAAAGCAAAATACCAATTTTTTTTAGCTATTATATTCATAATTTACCTTTCTACCTGAAACGAATTTTTTCCTTTATATATGTTAACAGGATACTTTTTTTCGTTTTTCTTCATCTTTGCAAAAAAATCTTTATCCACATCTATCTTAAATTCATGGATTAAAAGCAGCACATGATACAAAACATCCATAACTTCTTCGTTAACTTCTTTTTTATGTTTTTTAAGATATTCTCCAAATTGCTTGTTACTTTTCCATTTTAAATGTTCGAAAACTTCTGCAACTTCCAGCTGCATTGCAATTGTAATATCTTTCACATTATGAAACTTTTTCCAATCTCTCTCATCCCGAAATTGTACAACACTATCTATAAGTTTTTTAATTGAAACGTTATTCATGATAATAAAACATTCGTAAGAATGTACGAGTTACACTAATTGCTGAAAACATAGAAATAAGTACTCCCAATGCAAGAGTAAATGCAAATCCTCTAACAATGCCTGTACCAAATTGATACAAGACAAAACTCGTAATAAGTGTTGCAATATTACTATCCCTTATAGATGTCCACGCTCGAGAAAATCCCAACTCTATAGCAACCTTTCTACTTTTCCCTTCCCTCATTTCTTCCTTCATGCGCTCAAAAATAAGAATATTTGCATCCACTGCCATGCCAATAGATAAAATAAATCCAGCAATTCCTGCCAACGTAAGCGTAACAGGAATAAGCTTAAATACTGCTAAGGCAAGAAGTGTATAGACAATAAGTGCAAAAGAGGCAATAACGCCAAGTCTTCCATAAAGAAAAACCATAAAGACAACAATTACCAAAAATCCAATGCTTCCTGCAAAAAGACTTTTTTCCAAAGATCCCACACCCAGTGTTGCCCCAATAGACTGCTGCTGCAACACAGATAATGGTACGGGAAGACTTCCTGCACGAAGCTGAATAGACAATTGATTGGCAACGTCTGTTGTAAATCCTCCAGAGATAACACCATCTCCCGTAAGAATTGGTTCATTTACTGTGGGCGCCTCAAGGACAACGTTATCCAATACCATAGCTACTCTTTTCCCAACATTTCGCGTTGTGATGTCGGCAAATTTTTTGGCACCAGATGGTGTAAACGTAAGCTGTACTTGTGGTGCGCCAGACTTACTGTCAAAGACAACTGCTGCATTTTGCAAATCCGACCCTGTTAGGTCTGTCTGATGAGCAAAGGGTCCAAGAGTCTGAATAATGCCAATAGGAAGTGTATTGGGGTCTACAACCAAAGCAGAGGTAGACGCAACCGGCTCCCAAAAGGTAAGCTGTGCTGTTGTCCCAACCAATTGGACTGCCTGCTCCACATTAACTCCTGGTAATTCAACAATGATGCGATAGTCTCCATTTACCTTTGCTGTCTGGATAACTGGTTCTTTTACACCAAACAAATTAATACGTCTTTCAATAACAGATTTTGCAGTCTCTAAGGCGCTATCTCTGTCGGTTGTCTTTATTTTCTTCATGTCTGCTTTAAGCGTGACACTGGTCCCGCCTTGTAAGTCGAGTCCTCTTTGAAAAGGAAAATCTTTATTAATTGCAAAAGATCCTACCTTTATGTGAATACCTGCAGGATATGAAATTGAGAGAGATTTATTGAGAAGAGGAAGTCGAAAAGTTTTAAAAGAAAAAGCCGGTACGATAATAAAAACCGCTAGAGCAGTAAGTACTAATAAAAATGCAAAAAACAAACGCGGTTTTTTCATGCAAGCATTGCTTCTTCATCTCCGAGGAGCATGATTCGAGATCCTGCCAAAACTTTTTGTATAAAGGGATCGTTTCTTTCTTTTCGGAAGTTAAATTCTTCTTCTGTCATAACGGTATAATTAATTTCTGTTGCAAGACGTGCTTCTTCATTTCTTACAAGTACAGCAATTTCTGGCAAAACAATTGTACCAACCATAAGAAAATCTACTGTATCTGGAATTTTTTCGAGTCTTCTTACAAAACGTCCAGAAATAAAGGCATACTTTACTTTCCCCAATTTTGCACGATTTTTAATTACTTCTGCACCAAGACCTGTTGTCTTGGCTGCTAAGCGAAGTAAATCGTAATAATATGGGTAATTCTTTGAAAGATAGTAATAGACTCTATTTGCTCTTTTTTCTTTATCTAATACTCCTCTACTTTCTAGAAAGCTTAATTCACGTCGTACTGCATTTATTTCGTCATTTGTACGCCGCACCAATTCTCTGACGTGATACATTTCGTATGGGTTAACGAGAAAAACATGAAGTAATTTAATACGAGATTTAGATGTAATAAAGTCTGCCAACATAATAAATATTATAACACAATCGAACAAGTATTGTGTTTGGTTAGGGGCAGTTATTTAACTGTTACTTGTGTAGTTGTTGAAACAACTTCAAACCAGATAACTCCACGATCAAAGACAATTGGATTTCCACTTGCATCCGAAAGAAGGGTTCGAGCCGTTCTACTTGCTTTTTTCCAAGTTGCCGCTACCTGCTTCCCATCCATAAAGACTGTTGCTTTTCCTGTGCCTTTATCGACATATAAAAGATGAACATTATTCTCATACCCATCGTCTGCATTTGATTCTTGCATGTATAGCACGACAATATTTTTTGCTGTTAATTGCTTTTTTGTATCCATATCTATATGAGCAGTTCCTCCATTACTTCTTTTGAAAAGATTTGTTTTGCTATCGTAGGTCCAATCAACTGCATAATTACTATCATCCCAGAAGGGTATGTGAATGGATTTTACACTTCCCTTTGTAGATGCATCATCTTTAAATGTGTACTTAACAAATTTTGTGTCCCAGCTAGCACCGTCCTTATCGACATTTGTTAAATCTCGGGATTTACCAACATCCCACAATTTTGTTGTTGTTGAATACATGGTATGCTCTGTTGCAACTGTATGTCCCAATCTGTCGTAATCTCTCCAATATGTTGGGAAGCCAATTGAGAATTGATTAAGATCGTTGTACCCATCCCATCCATAACTAGATATTTGTCCCAAAGCATCTGCTGGACCATCTGCATTTGCACCTCCAACATGTGCATACAGTGGATAATCTGCATATTCTGAAATAAAATCTACAAAATATGTACGTGCAGAGCGCACCGGTCCAACTTGTGGTGCATCATTGCAATAATAGAGTGCTAAAAATCTTGTAATGCCACCTTCCGCAACCGCTTCGTATACAACATCAGCAAAAGAAAGACCAGACTGAGGACGTGCTTCTTGATGATTTTCTACCATAACCCCAAGTGGTCTATGTTTTTGCCACCATGCCTCTTGTTGCTTAGAATACAACATACCATTAAGAGGACATGCTTGGGTCTTAGGAAGGCTTTCGTCAAATCCTAATGATCCATTTGCCAACTTTTGTGGAGGAGTAATAACAATTGCTTTTTTAATTGGGGAAATAAAGGTAAAGAAAACGTACGACAATCCAAGGGACAGGACAAAAAGAAGTACTGAAAGAATAATTTTTTTTTGTGACGCTTTCATAATTACTTAGCAACCATTGCTTGACGAATTGCCTCTTTTTCTTCTTCTGAAAGGTTGTGGTCTTGTCCTTGGCCTTTTCTAATTTTCTTAGCATACCATCTCATTCCTGCTCGAGAGTAGAGACCGGACAACACAACACCGTTATCGTTTTCATCCAAAAGAGCGAGAATAAAACTCTGATCTCCTCCTGTTTCTTTAAATGGATTAAAACGGAGGAGTCCAATTTTTTGTATATGGAGTCTCCCCTCTTCAACAATTGTATCACACGTTTTACTAAGGTTAGCAATATCTTTTTTTGCCAACTGTATTTCTGTAATAAGGCTATCAAGCACAGTTTGGAGTGTTTTTTTATTTGTTGTTTTGACCAAATTATTATAATGTGCAGACAGACTCCAGAAGAAAAAGGTTAACACAGCAATCCAAACGATAAGTATACCAATAAGCACAAAAAGAAAGACAAACATACCAATTATGGTAGCCTCTTGACACTATCACTGTCAATGGTGTAATCTCGCTTCAGTCATGCCTAAGCACAAAAAAACACGTGAGCAAAAGAAAAAGGCAGACGAAAGAAAATCTTTATCTTTTGCACATCATCAAGAAGGACATGTTGTATCGTCTCCAACGTATGTTTTTTCATCCTCAAAAAAAACAGATGCAGATGCTACGCCTACAGTAAGATATATTAATGCTGTCGCAATTGTCCAACATGATCTTAAAAAAACAGCATTTATTTCCTTAAGTATTCTTGCACTACAAATCCTTTTCTTTCTCCTGCTCAAGAATCACCTGCTTGCAATTAATTTTGTGAGATATTAACATGGTGAGATACGGATTTTGGAATAATTCCAAAACTTTGAAAGGGGGTGAAATCTAATGGCAACAGTAACAATGTATTGTGTAAAGTGTCGAGCTAAAAGAGATGCCGAGAATGCGGAAGATGTCGTTATGAAAAATGGCAAACATGCAAAAAAAGGCAAGTGCCCAGTTTGTGGCACAGGAATGTTCAAGATTGGAGCATAAGCTTAATCTTTACATCAAAAGCCCCTTGCAAGTCTTATTTGAAGCTAGGGGTTTTTGTTTGGGAAAAAAGTACTTGAAAAATTATTAGGATTTAGTATATTCTTTCTTTATGGCACGAGTACCAATGACATTTGAAAGAGTTGATGCGCGAGTGGCTGCAGTTGCACGATTTGAAGAGTATTCAGGAGCAAGAACTGTTGGGCGAAACGGCAAAATTCGACGACTAAGCAACGCTGAGATTGCAAGAGCATTATCAGAACAAAGTGAAGAAACGGGTTTAGGATCATTTACCGCTAGAGCAGTAGGAAAATACAGAAGGATCATTTCCGACAAGGCAGCAGCTAGATAATTTTAGAAATTTATTATTCACAACAGGGGTCTTTGTAACCACAATTAGGACAATAGGCATCACGAGAGCCGGGCATATCACCCATCGGTGTTGAACAAACAGGACATAACTGTGTACGTAGTCCTTGTCTTACTTGAGGTTCCATATTTATTTACCAGTGTAATGCTGTAGCTTGTACACTTCAACAACCGATACATTCCAATGGCCTACAATTTGCGCCCTACCAAAGCCTGCTACTTCCCACAAGGATGCACCTTCTGGATGGCATGGCAGCTCTTCACAAACAACGAGTAACTGATTTGTTACTGTGGTCCTTTTCGGGTCTACAATAGCATTCTCTATGGTTACAGGAGGATTTCCCCATATTGTAAGGAAATATCTATATGCATGGTCTGAATTTCCCCCTGTAATAAGTGCGAAATTAAATGGTTTTTTTCCTGCTTGGTCATACACCACTTGGGCAATTTTTCTTACTTGGTCTAGCTGTCTATTTGGCTCGTACCTAAATGGAATCCCCTGAATATTAATTACAAAAAGAAAAAGGAGTATGGCTATCCCACATATTTTTATAAGTAAGGTTTTGGACATTGTCCACGCAAGAAAAGACCCAACAAGAAGAAATGGTAAGGGAAAAAGAAATGAGAAGTAATAATCGTAAATTTGTTTTTTGTAAAACCCAAAAAGGTAAATACCTATTCCCAACCATAAAAGAAGCAGGCTATATTGAAGAAATTTTTTTCTATCTTTGAGATTTTTAAGAAAAATATAGGCAATAAGTCCTACAGACAAAATAGCTAAGACAATTGTCCCGTAATACCACGTCGCAAGGTCAAGATGCGTATGAAGATTTACGTTTTCTGGGGGAGGAAAATTAGTAACAAGTCTTCCAAAAATTCGAAAACTTACGTTCCCAATAATTGTCTGCATCTGCTCTCCTGCTCCTGTTTGCTTGGAATGTAAAATAAAATTTATAATACTTTTAATATTTTGAAATCCATGACGAAATTCAAAAGTAAGAAATGGTAACCATCCAAGAATAAAACCTGCTGCATAAAGTAAATAGGTTGCCAGGGATGAATAAATGACTTTTATAATGGATACTTTTTTTGGAAACATATCATATAAAGATGCTACTAAAATATACACTGCTACAATTACGCCAACGAATGTTGCTAAGTAATGAAGCTGCATCGCGATGCCCAAGAAAATTCCGGAAAAGAGAATATATTTCCAATTTTTTTCCTGCAATCCTTTATAAAGGAAATATAAAAGAGCAAGCACAAAAAATGGCATTGGATTGGGATTCCAACTAGACCTTGAGTACGCAATAATAAGAGGCGAAATTGTATATAAAAAACTCGCTATAAGTCCTGCTTTGGGACCAAAGAATGTATTCCCAACGAAGTAGACAAGCCATACGGTTGCAATACCAAAAAGAGCTATCATTACTGCCGGACCAACAGGATTGTAGTTAAAGGCCCACAGAAAAGGAGTCATAAAGTAATAATAAATTGGTCCGAGGAAAAATCCTCCTACAGAAGCTGTTGGACCAAGTAAGGTAAGATGGCCATGAAGAATATTGTAGACAACCAATACATCCCTTCCCTCATCTCCAAGAAAGGTCATGTAATCCGCTATTCTATAGAGTCTTAGAAAGGCTGCGAGTATAACAACTAAGCCAACAAGAATAGTGTATTTATTTTTTTTGAGAAGCTCCATCTTTGAGATACTGGGTTTTCCAGATAAGCTTATTGTAAATAAGGTAATTAAGTGGAATAACTAAGAAAATAATAGTTGGGAATAAAACAACAATTCGAGTTGGCAAGGTATATGAAAGAAGATGCATATTTACACCCAAAATCCTTTCTGCTATCCATACTGCTGCGATTTGAATAAAAATAGATGCCATGGAGGTTATATTAAATTCAACAAACTTTACAAAAAAATTAGAGTTTTGTTTGAGCTTTTTTGTATCACTAAATGTCCAGAAATTATTAAGAAGAAAATTAGAAACAATTGCCGCCTCGGCCCCAATTCCCACTGCCAATGGATGAGCTGCATGAAGTGCAACCGATATTTCCTGTGAACCAACCTGTACGATAAATCCTGTTCCTCCCACAATAAGAAACTCTATAAATCTTTTTAATTCACGAAGTCTTGTGCCAACAACAAACTTTACGACATCTAAAATGTAGCTGAGCGGTGCAATTTTTGAGCTACCCAATTTTCTATCCGAAAAATGAAGCGGCACTTCTCCGACAGTAAATCCATCGCGCACTGCTCTATGAAGGAATGCTATCTGAAAAATATATCCATTGAATCCCTTCATTTTTGGCGCAACGGTAAGGAAGACCTTTTTGGTGATTGCACGAAATCCTCCTGTCCAATCATGGATACTGAGCTTCATAAAGACAACTCTTACAAAAAGGTTGGCAACAATGGAGAATACTTTTCTCTGAGGTGGCCAATTTTCGGGAATAGAGCCACCACCACTATAGCGTGTCTGGACAACCATATCATATCCTTCTTCTAATTTTTTTACATATTTAATAAGGTCGAAGGGGTCAAATTGAAAATCTGCATCGATACTTACCACTACATCTGCCCCTTCCTTTTCTATTGCATGTCCCATGGTACGAATATATGCAGCCCCCAATCCTTTTCTTTCTCCTTGGTTAATGCCAAGATTTTTATATTTTTTCATGAGATGTTTTACAATGTCTCCCGTACCATCTGGGGAAAAATCATCGGCAACAAGAATATGCATGTCGTGATTTTCTATTTTTGGAAATACTTCTTCTTCCAAGACAGTAATAAATTTCTCGATATTGTCTTTTTCGTTATAGGTAGCTGGTACAACAAATATTTTCATTTTAAATTTTTAAAATATTCTACTGTTTTTTCTATACCTTCTTCGAGTGATACTCTTGGCTCCCACGACAAAAGCTTTTTTGCTTTGCTAATATCTGGCTTTCTTTGCTTTGGGTCGTCCTCTGGTAAGTCTTGATAGACAATTTCTGCATTTGTCGCAATAAGACTCTTTATTATCGTAGCAAATTCTTTAATTGTTTTCTCGTTGGGATTTCCTATATTAATAACTTCTCCTTTAAGCCCTTCGCCAAACATAAAAGCGCAAAGACCATTTACCAAATCATCCACATAGCAAAAAGACCTGGTCTGAGACCCATCGCCATAAATAGTAAGTGGCTCTCCTTTAAGTGCTTGTAAAATAAAATTAGAAACAACTCTCCCATCGTCTTCTTGCATATTTGGACCATAGGTGTTAAAAATTCGTACAATTCTCCCATCTAAGCCGAATTTTCTTACATACCCCATGACAAAGGCCTCTCCACATCGTTTTCCCTCGTCATACACGGACCTAACTCCATTGGGACTAACATTCCCCCAATAGCTTTCTGGCTGCGGACTTACAAGGGGATCTCCATACACTTCGGATGTTGATGCAAAAAGAAATCGGGCATTATGCTTTTTCGCCAACTCTAAAAGAGTGTATGTCCCAAGGGTATTTGCCAAAAGTGTTTCTACAGGATAAGCAATAAAAGACCTTTTTCCATTCTTATTTGGGGAAGCAGGAGATGCTAAGTGAAAAATAAAATCTGGCTTTGGAACGTCCTGAAGAATAGAATCATGTAAAGCAGTAACATCGACATGGATAAAGTGGAAATTCTCATTCTCTTTGAGTGCATCTATTGTACTTTCGGAGCTGGTAATAAGATTGTCTAGACAAACAACAGTGTATCCATCTTGAAGGAGTCTTGCGCAGAGATTGCTACCAATGAAGCCTGCCCCACCAGCTACATATATAGTTTGCATACGTTACTCTTTTTCACGCTCGAGGTCTGCTTTTACCATTATTTCAACGAGTTGCTGAAAGCTTGTCTTGGGAGTCCAATTCAAAACTTTTTTTGCCTTTGTTGCATCTCCAATAAGCAAATCTACTTCTGCTGGTCTCACATGCTTTGGATGGTCAGAGATAACATATTTTTCCCAATCAGAAATACCTGCTACTTTAAATGCCATCTCTACAAATTCCTTTACGCTATGTGTTTCTCCTGTTGCAACAACAAAATCATCTGGTGTGTCTTGCTGGAGCATAAGCCACATTGCTTCTACATAATCCTCTGCATATCCCCAATCTCTTTTTGCATCCATATTACCCAATTCCAATTTATCCTGCTTACCTAAGGATATTCGGGCAACAGCATTACTTATTTTTCTTGTAACAAATTCTATACCTCTACGGGGCGATTCGTGGTTAAAAAGAATCCCTGAGACAGCAAACATATTATAACTCTCTCTATAATTAAGCGTTATGTAATGACCATATGCTTTCGCAACACCGTACGGACTTCTTGGATGAAACCTTGTTGTTTCTTTTTGGGGTACTTCAACAACTTTTCCAAACATCTCCGAAGATGATGCTTGATAAAATTTAACCTTTGGACTTACAGCACGCATTGCTTCCAACATTCTCGTAACACCCAATGCAGTAAATTCACCTGTTAAGACTGGCTGGTCCCAGGACGCTTTTACAAAAGATTGTGCTGCTAAATTGTATACCTCATCTGCATTTGATTCTTTTAATGCATCAGTGAGAGAACTTTGGTCGAGTAAATCTGCAGACAGCAATTCTATGTCATGGACAATATGCTTAATATTCTCCATATTAGGGGTAGAAAGGCGTCGTACGGTCCCGTACACTTTATAGTCTTTTTTAAGAAGTAATTCTGCAAGATATGACCCGTCTTGTCCAGTAATTCCTGTAATTAATGCCTTTTTTTGTGCCATAATGTATAGATCCTTCGACTTCGCTCAGGATGAAAATTGTTTGTTAGACAATTTTCATTTTAAACAATTCCTCTCCAATAGTCTAGTGCATCTTTAAGGGTTTGCTCGAAAGAAATCTCTGGTTTCCATCCAGTAATTGCTTGGGCTTTTGTAATATCTGCAAGTATTTCTGGAACATCCGCTGGTCTAAATTTTGATGGATCTTCCTCGAGTGTTATTTTTACACTAGAGAGTCCAATAAGAATGTCCATTACTTCCTGAATAACATGGGATTTACCTGACCCAGCATTGTATACCTCTCCTGCTTCTCCTTTTTCTAGAAGTAAATGATACAACCTAACCATATCCCGCACATCGGTAAAATCCCGTCTTGTCTGCATATTGCCAACCTTTATTACCGTATCTCTTCCACCTTTCTCTATTTCTGCAATCTGCTTGGAAAAATCCGCAACAACAAATCCAGGAGATTGTCCGGGACCAACATGCGTGAAGGAGCGTACTCGAATAATTGGCATTTTATACGAAATAAAATACTGCAATCCTAAAAAGTCTTGTGCAACTTTAGATACTGCATAGGGATTTGCCGGACGAAGAGCAGTTGTCTCTGTCATGGGTAAATCCTCTGGTGCGATAAATCCATATTCCTCCGAAGAGCACGTAAGTAACACTTTTGTAGTAAGTAAATTACACGCTCGAAGACTCTCAAAAAGATTAACTTGCGGATCGACATTATTATGAAATGTCTCGAGTGGATTAGCAAAACTCACAGTAACCAATGCGTTTGCAGCTAAATGATACACTTCGTCTGGCATTACTTCCCTGAGGAGCTTCTCTGTAGCATTTCTATCTTGAAGATCTACTTTATGAAAAGCTATAAGGTCTTTTACTGGAGAACGCTGCATGCTCTCATCTGTAAGATACGTCCCATGAACTCTAACATCGCCTACTTCCAGGAGATGCTGTGCTAAATGGGTTCCAACAAACCCAGAAGCACCAGTTATGAGGACTTTCTTCATTCCTAAATTCTAGCAGGTTTATCTTTTAACAACAAACTATTGCATTTCTAAGAAAATGGGTGTACGTTGTGACTATTATGGCATACGTTAGACGAGATGATCTTGATCACATGAGCACAGGTCATAAAAATGAGGTGTTAGATCGCGTAGGAGCAGGTGCTTCGCAGCTAGAAATTGATATGCTAAGACGGAGCTATGAAGTTGATAATTGTAGTAATCTTTCATGGAGACAGCAAAAGAAAAGAGAAAGAGAAAAGAGATAGTTTTTATCTTCCAACACCAACATAGGTAAAGCCAAGGGAGCGCATGTAGTCTGTCTCGTAAATATTTCGCCCATCAACCATAAGGGGAGTCTTCATTAAAGATTTTAACTTCTTTACATCTAATTGCTTAAATTCATTCCATTCTGTCATAACAACCAGAACATCTGCATCTTTTGCTGCGTCATATGCGTCTTTTGCCATTTCAAGACCCTTTAACTCTGGAAAAGCTTTGTGTGCCTGTGTTGCAATTGGGTCGAATGCCTTGACCATTGCGCCTTCTTTAAGAAGTTGGGGAATAACAGTGCGACTTGGTGCATCTCGCATGTCATCGGTATCTGGCTTAAAGGTTAGTCCCAAGACTCCAACACGTTTTCCTTTTACCTCTCCTAAAAGCTTTTTTACTTTTCCTGCAATAGAATGCATTGCCTCTTTATTAATTTCTTCTACATCTTTTAAGAGCTTAAAGTCGTATCCATTCTCGTCTGCAATAGCAATAAGTGCCTTTACATCTTTTGGAAAACAGCTTCCCCCATATCCAGCTCCTGCATTAAGGAAATAGGTACCAATTCTTTTATCCAGCCCTATTGCAGAAAGGACATCTGGGCCATCTGCACCAACCTTTTCTGAAAGCTGTGCAATTGCATTTGCAAAAGAAATTTTTGTGGCAAGAAATGCATTAGAAGCATACTTAATCATTTCTGCAGTAGAAATATTGGTAAGGACTAATTTACTTTTTCCATTTCCTTCTAGAATTGGCTTGTGTAATTCGACCAACTTATCTGCTGCTTTTTTGTTGTCTGCACCAATAACTACTCTGTCTGGATGCTGCGTATCTCCAATTGCTTGTCCTTCCCGCAGAAATTCTGGACAAGAAGCAATATCGAATTCTGCTTTGGCAGGCTTAACCTTTTCTATAATTGCTCCTACTTTTTTATTGGTCCCAACAGGTACAGTACTTTTTGTAATTACCACTGTATATCCATTAAGGTGCTTTCCGATTTCTTCTGCAACTTCGAAAACAACAGATAAGTCTGCCTCGCCTGTTGGCTTAGGAGGAGTGCCAACTGCAATAAATACAACATCTGATTCTGGAATTGCAGGAGCATAATCAAGAGTAAAAAGAAGTCTTCCTGCTTTAACATTGCGCATTACCAACTCTTCGAGTCCTGGCTCATAGATAGGGAGTATACCTTTTTTAAGATTTTCTATTTTTTCTTTCGTATGTCCAATAACCCATACTGTATTGCCTAAGTCTGCAAAAACAGCTGCGGTAACTAGTCCTACGTATCCATGTCCAAGAAATGTAATTGTCATATAGTTATTTGTTAGTTAGTTCGTAGTTCGTAGTAGTACGATGAACGATGAACTAAGAACCATGAACCAATTGTTTTCTAATTTCCAACAAACCCTCTTCAAATCCCCTTAATTTGACTCCCAAGGACTCTATTTTACCACTACTGAGTGATAAATTAAATGCCCTAGGTGCTTTACCCAAAAAGTACTCTTCTCGGGTTGTTTTACTAATTAAATTTTTGTCTAGTCCAAATACATCTGCCACCTTCACTGCTATTTCATACGGACTCATGCTATCTTTTCCTCCTGCATGATATATACCCGATAACTTTTCCTGAAAGACAATTTGGAAAACATCTTTCAAATCATCAATAAAAGTTGGAGTAAAATAGTGATCTGAAATAGCTTGTATAGGTTTTCCCTGTTCTAGATAGGATTTAAAAATAAGGACATATCCCTTTTTTTCAACATTCATATGATACGGATAGCCAATTCGCACAATTGTCCAAGGAATAGTTGCTTTCTCAACAACTTTTTCTGCTTCTGCCTTTGTTGTTGCATACCAACCAACAGGTCCTGTTGCATCTTCTTCACTATATCTTTCTGGCATAGGCTTCGTCCCTGGAAAAACCATATCAGTTGATATGTATACTAAGTGCTTCCCTGTTGTCTCTGCTGCCTCTACTACATTTTTTGTCCCTAGTACATTAAATTTCCATGCAGTACTTTCTTCACCAAGATCTTTGTCTTTTTCTGCCTCATCAACATTGGTATATGCAGCCATATGAACAACAAATTCGGCAGATGAGCCTTGAAGTCTTTGCAATACTGCATTTTTGTCACTAATATCTGTTCCTGTTTTTCTCGATATATCTTCGAATTCAAAGTCATTACCGAGAAGCTCGACAATACGCGAGCCAACAAGTCCTGAAAGCCCTGTACCAATAATATGTTTCATATTAATTTCTAATATCTAATTACTAATTTCTAACAAAAATCTCAATTCCCTAATTTCAAATCTGAGATATTACTTAATCGTGACTTTTTAACAATTGAAGTAAATATTAAATTTAGTTCATTTGCTTCTTGCCAAAGTATACGAGCAGACTCTTTAAGCTCTGGCGTTGTTTTAGCCAACATACGAAACCAATGCTTTGATTCTCTAGATTCTTTCTTACAAATACCTATTTTATGTTCAAAATCTTTCCTTGTCTCTGCACAGTCTGCCTCGCAATAGTTGGCACCAACACTCGTACCAGATCTCACTGCTTGAGAAATTATTGGATCTGTAACAGGTCCCCTAGGAACTTTTTTGCAAAAATCAATTGTGTTCTCGCCAAATTTTCCTGTTCTTTCTTCAAGATCAAATTTTTTATCCTTTGGCATTTTATTAGGTATTAGAAATTAGGAATTAGAAATTCACCTATCTGTCTTCATACTGCTTTTTGTAATATGCCTCGTAAGAGCCATTTTTTACATTCTTCCACCAGGATTCATTGTCTTTATACCAGGCAACTGTTTTTTCAAGCCATGTCTTAAAATCGTATAATGGCTCCCATCCTAAATCTCGATGAATCTTGCTCCAATCGATTGCATACCGCCTATCATGCCCTGGTCTATCTTTTACAAATTCAATCATATCCTCTCCCTTTCCTAAAATTCGCAAAATTTCTTTTACAACTTCTAGATTATTTACTTCCTTCCCATCTTTAACGAGTCCTCCAACACAATACGTCTCTCCTTCTTTTCCTTTTAATAGGACAGCTTCTATTGCCCTTGCATGGTCCTCCACATGCAGCCAGTCTCTCACATACAGTCCATCTCCATATATTGGAACCTTTTTATCCTCTAAGAGATTGGTAATTGCTAAGGGAATCATTTTTTCGGGGAAATGGAAGGGTCCAAAATTATTGGAGCAATTGGTAATACTAATTGGCAATCCATAGGTATCTGCATATGCCCGTACTAAATGGTCAGAGCCTGCCTTACTTGCAGAATATGGACTGTGGGGATTGTATGGAGTGTGTTCGTCAAAGCGTTCGGCTGAACCTAACTCTAATGCACCAAACACTTCATCGGTACTGACATGATGAAACCTTCGTATATTTGCTTTTACTGCAGCATCCAGAAGTACTTGTGTCCCACCAACATTTGTCTCCACAAAATCTGCAGGATTCATAATGCTTCTATCTACATGGGTCTCTGCTGCAAAATGCACAATTACCTCTACATCTCGCATTGCATTCTCAACTGCAATCGGGTCACGGACATCTCCTTTGAAGAAAGTATAATTTGATTTATCTTGTACCTCTTTAAGATTTTCCAAATTACCAGCATAGGTAAGTTTGTCAAAATTTACTATTTCATCATCTGGATGATTTTTCATCCAGTACAAAATAAAATTACTACCAATAAATCCTGCGCCACCTGTTACAAGTATTTTCATATTTCGATTTTACTCAATATGACCCTGAGCTTGCCGAATGGGTCATATCTTTTTCTCCCGTTTTAATTTATCTAGCATTAGTATAGCAGTCATACTTGGAGAATGGTAGATTTCCCCATTCATAACTTTTTTTACTGCTTCTTGCAAAGAAAGTCGTACGATTTCGATGTCTTCATCGCTGTCGGGATGTGCCTCTCCAATTTCTAAGTCTTTTGCTAAAAATATATGATATGTTTGGACAGCAACACTTCTTGCTAATTCAATTTTTGCTAAAAGCTCGAATTGTCCTGCTGTAATTCCTGCTTCCTCATGTAATTCACGCTTCACTGCTTGAAGAGATGTTTCTCCTTCTTCAATATACCCAGCAATCATTCCCAATATTCTTTTTTCAAAGATGTATCTATACTGATTTATTAGAATTATTTCTCCTTTTGAAGTTATAGGAATAACACCTGCTGCTGGATTTGTATACGCGGTATGAAATGTATGAAGTTGATTATTATGATCTTGCAAGACTTCTTCTTTTACGGTAAAAAGTTTTGCTGTAAATACATCTTTTGAAGAAAGAATTTTTTGCTTTGCGTCTGTCATAAAGAGCCGAGGAGTTATTTGATTTCACCTTTTTTTACTCTGTCTGCGATAAAATTATTAACTCGAAGAAGTCCATCGAATGTCCCTGCATCTTCCCACCAACCATTAATTTTTGTAACTTCCAATTCTCCTCTATTAAAATAGTTCATATACATATCAACAATTTCCAATTCTCCTCTTGCTGAAGGCTTAAGACTTTTCGCAAAACTTGGTGCTCTATGGTCAAATATATAAATGCCTGGAACAGCATAATTACTTTTTGGCTCTTTTGGTTTTTCTACAATAGAAACTACCTTTCCATTTTCGTTAAATTCTACAACAGCGGATTTTTCTGGATCTGAAACTTGCTTTGCAAAAATATGACCACCCTTTTTGAAATTTTTAATTGGATCTTCGAAATTGTCTTCAAAAATATTGTCTCCCAAAATCATAGTAACACTGTCCCCTTTCATGAATTCTTCACCAACAATAAATGCGTCTGCAAGACCTCGAGGTTCTTCTTGAATTTCATAGGTAAATCGGAGACCATATTCCTTACCAGACCCTAAAAGATACAAAAAGTGTCCTGCATAATCCGGAGCAATAATGATGAGAATTTCTGTAATTCCCGCACTTGCTAATGTTTCTATTGGGTAAAAAATCATTGGCTTGTTGTAAACGGGTAACAATTGTTTTGAGGTAATCTTTGTAAGAGGTCTTAATCGTGTTGCATTTCCGCCAGCTAAAATAATACCTTTCATAATTTTCTATACTCCTCCATTAAGGATAAAAACAATTACTGCAACACCAAGAAGTGCTACAACTATGTATTCTATCACAATCCGTACAGTCATGCTGTGGTGGACTAAATGGTGCAAAAGTCCCCACACAACATACGCAAAAGCAAAGAGTCCAACAAATCTTAAGGTAAGTGATTTATCTCCATTACCTTGCAAAGACAAATACACCCCTCCTGCTAATATTATAAAAAATGATATGTAATAGCCAAGGTGTTTTTTCATATTATCCAACTACTCCAAATCCAATACTTATTGCTATCGCTAAGATGCCAAGTAAGAAAAGTAAATGATCAAAGCTATGTCCTGCCAAGCGAACCGTTTGTCTACTTTCTGTAACTACAACATCCAGACCAAAAATAAGAAGGAATAGAGACAAAAGGAAAAGACTCGTGGCTTTGGTAATAAATGCGCTATCTAAAAGTGGCTGCTTTTTAACTGCCGCCAAAACAGGAACAGTTGTTGGCGTTGGCGCATTCGTTATTTGTGGTGCTACAGTAGGAGTGGGTTGTTGTGTATTTCCTGTTTCTACACTGGCGACAACAGGAGGAGCTTGTGGTTGCTGCGCTGCTAAATATTTACTTCCAAACATTTCAACAACAAGCACAGTGCTTGCATCTCCTGGCAAAGGCCCTTGCTCTATAGCAAATCCAACATCGGAATAATGTGCAGACAACATATTTGCCCTATGGTCTGGGCTTGCCATCCATGCATTTACCACATCTCCGCTACTACTAAACCCTCTTGCTAAATTTTCGCCTGCATACACATACGGATACCCAGCTCCTTTTATAAAATCCCAGGGACTTGTCCCATCTGGTGCAAAATGTGCCCAATATCCTTTTGCAAACATGTTTTGCGCTTTTGCTTCTGCTGCCTGAGACAACTGACCATCTAATTGCAAAGGCGACAATCCTGCTTCTGCTCTTTTCTGGTTGGTAAGATTGAGTAAGTCCGAAGTTGATACATTAACACTGACTCCTAATACTCCACTTAAGTTTTTTTTACTTGTAGAAATAAGAAAAGAGCTTCCAAAAAGAAGAAGTACGACAAGGAAAATGATTTGACTGTGAATTGCACGAGCACGTTGGTTATTGGAATGTCTAGGGAGAAAAAAGTGGGCAAGAGTTTTTAACATACAACTAATTTTAGTATAACATCAGGTATACTGCGGCTCAATAGGAGGAGTATTATGCTGTAATGCAAAAGAAAATGCATTAGCAATAGAGACCCCAACTCGTATCCCAGTAAAGCTTCCCGGCCCTGTATGTGCCATAACAGAGCCTATATCCTTTGGAGATAAATTATGTTCTTTAAATAATTGCTCTATAAGGGGTAGTACAATTTGTGTTCGATTGTTTTCGATACTTCTTTTTTCTTCAAAATCCTTTCCATCTATCGTTAATCGCACAATAATTTCTTTATTACTTGTTGTATCTATATATAATGAGTTCATAGTTCTTGGTTCATCGTTCATAGTTTTATTGTAACTGCACCTTGCCTTAGAATTTTCCAATTTTCTTCCGAGCAATCTACAACTGTAGATGCTGTACCACCAAGACTATCTTCTTCCAGGACATAATCAACTAATTGTACCAATCGTGGGTCTAGATCTTTCCAATTTTTAACCGATGGGAGTCCATGAAAATTTGCAGATGTACCGGTAATAGGTACCCCAACCTCTTCTATAATTTGAAAGAGAGATACAGAGTCGGGAATCCGTACGCCAACAGTATCACCATCTCCCCTCACCAGAGGCAATACCTTTTCTTTCTTTGCCTTAATAACAATGGTAAGACCTCCAGGCCAATACTGCTCCATAAGTTTTTCTATTTTTTCATTAAATGGTTGTGCATATTCTTTTACCATATCTGTACTGCTTACTAAGATTGGTACGGCCTGACTATTTTCTCTTTTTTTAATTGCAAATAATCTTTCCAATGCCTTATTATTATCAATTCGGCAGCAGATACCAAAGACCGTGTCTGTTGGCAAAAGCACTATTCCGCCAGATTTAAGAATTTCTACTGCTTTTTCTACTTTTTTATCCATATAATTAATTATACTCCTCTTCTATATCATGATTTTCAAAGCGTAATTCCCACCTTTTTTTTGGAAGAAAAGATCCTAATTTTTCTGGCCATTCTATAGCAACTATTGCATCTTTTTCTTGTAAAATTTCATCAATTCCCAGTCCTTTTACATCATCCTCTGTCTGCGTTCTGTAAAGGTCTATGTGATAGAGCCATTTTATTGTTCGAGCTTGTCGAGAACTTCTCGACTCACTTTGTTCGCTCGAAGAAGAATTTAAAACTTCATATCTTCGTACGATAATGAATGTGGGGGAAATAATTCGCTTTTCTATACCCAAGCCTTTTGCTAATCCCTGTACAAATGTTGTCTTACCTGCACCTAAATTACCATACAGTAATATTGTATCTCCGCCAACTAACTTTTTTGCAAAGATTTTCCCAGCGTGTTGGGTCTCCTGCGCACTATTTGTATGTACTTTCATACCATTATTATATTATGCTTCTTCGTTAACTGCTTCATGAAATACGTGAGGCAAAGCACCTTTTCGCCATTTATAGAAAAAGAGTATACCACAAGAAAGAAGAATACAAGCTCCCCCAATGCCAAGTAGCACAAGAAAAGATGTAGTATTTTTATCTGTTGGTGCAGGACTAGGTGACGCATTATCGAGTGTCATACCCAAAACAGCCTGAGTTGGCCTTTCCTGAATTGAAGTGTTGTCTGTAGCTGAACTCACTGAAGGAGAGGGACTCGGAGAAGTTTTGGAGGTAACCGATGTAGGCGACGGCTTACTCGTGGGTATTGGCGTAGGAGTGTGTGTTGGCACACTGGTTGGACTAACGGTTGGTGCGTTAGTTGGAGTTGGAGGCGGACTGGAAATACTAATATCCAAATTATTTGTTGACCAGTTAACAGATGACATATTGCCGCCAGATGTAAGGTAATAAAATCCTATTTTTACTTTATACGCACCACTACCCGTATATCCCGAGTCGTCGAAGTCGCTTTTTACCACAATGTCCTCGTCCCAATTGTTGATTACAATTTGTCTTTGACTTGTGGTACTGTCTCCATTCTTGACCCAATTACCATTATTATTGGTAAATCCAAAGTAATTACTTGTCCCATCTTTATAGAACGCTCCTTTTATATATATTGTTTCACCGTCGGTAAATCCCGACATAGAAGCGATGTGTATTGTCATTTCTTCATATCCAGAAAGAGAAGATTTGTCTGCAGAAATAGTAATACTTCGCGTTGCATATATTTTAAATGGAAGAAAGAAGAAAGCAAAAAGGATACATGCAGCTAGGCCAATCTGAAAAATAGCTTTAGATTTCATGAAGACTTTCTTATTGTACGGAGAAAAATTTCTTTTTGTCTAGGAGTAATTCCTAAGAAACGTGTGTTGCTTTAAAGCGATCATAATCTTCTTTCATTCTATTCATGATTGTAGTATAGTACTGCTTTTGCTCTTCTGTTTCAGTTGGGTCTTCACTACCTAAAGCAAGAGCATGCTCCCATGCAGAAATTCCTTCAATAAATTCATCGTTAGTTGCAGGTAATGCACCATAATCCGAACCATACGACACTGCAACATTAAACCAATTCCAACGATCATTTGGATTTAGCACGACTGCTTTTCTATAACAACGCCGTGCAGTATCTGCATCTCCAGCAAAAAGATAGGAATTCCCCATATTAAGCCAAGATGCATCGTTGGCCGTATCTAGCTCCAATGATTTTAGTAGATAGCCCCTACTTCTAACTGGGTCTTTTTCTGTTTGTAGCCCCAACTCACGCCATGCAGAGAGACTATCTGGGAAAAGACTTACTGCTTTTTCTAAATAAGGAGCAGCATATTCCTCCAAGCCAAGATTTCTGAGAGAAGCACCTAAAATCGTTAGCGTACTAGAGTTGGGCCTGAGTAAAGACGCTGAATGTGCTACGGCAGCTTTTCCTTCATCACTAAGATCAATGCTTGCAAAATTACCCACAATTGAGGCTGCGACCATTCTTTGCCAAGAGCCGATTTGGGTTGTCCCAGATTTAGTCCTTTGGGGGATATGATAAAACTGAGGATTATCACTTTCATAAAAAGGTATTGCTTCATCTATAACATCAAGAATTTCTCTATCTACTATTTTTTCTTTACCTCCAAAAGCATCTTTGAGAGGTTTTTTTTGTTGGATATCTAAGCCAATTGGCATATTAGTGGGAAGCATAGATGTATCTTCAGGTTTTTTTTCTATTCGCTCTCTACTATATATAGTATTAGCATTCAATCCAAAAGCTTCTTTTGCTTTTTGAGGATTTTGAGTATCTTTTTCTGCAACAAGAAGCTCTACGTGCCCCACTCTCGCAACACCAAATATATA
This sequence comes from Candidatus Eiseniibacteriota bacterium, assembly GCA_035631115.1. Classification (GTDB taxonomy): domain Bacteria; phylum Patescibacteriota; class Microgenomatia; order Levybacterales; family UBA12049; genus DASQJJ01. The sequence goes on along the minus strand of DASQJJ010000019.1, from coordinate 16,211 downwards.
TAATTTATCTCCTAAATATTCCTCGAGAAGAGTACCCAACAAAAATGACTTAATTGTACAGTTGAATTCTCCTGTTTCCACTGCGTGAGCAAAGCCTGCATGCAGTACACTTTCTGTATAAGAAAATCCTCTAACCAGTTCAAAAAAATTATCTATCTGTTGTTCGAGAGATAGATGTAATGCTTCGTGTTTTTGTGCCATTTCGCGTGCTCTCTCAAACAACTTACTCACTTCCCCTTCACCAAGCTGAAATTGCTCAAAAAATTGCTTTGCATAGTCCTCATTAAAGCGAGAAGCCAAACTTTCTCGCAATTTTGGTGGCATGGCGAGATTTTCTGTAATATGCCCACGCCCAACGCGCATTACTGCTTCGCCCAAGAATTGCTCGAGTGCTCCCCCTTCCACAATGCCAAAAAGCGCAGTGTGTCCCCTTCCATTGAAAAGGCTTTTTCTAATAAGAGCTACTGCCTGTTGAGGATCTAATTTTAGAGCATTAATAAATCTATCAAGATATTCTTCTTCGAATTGCTTACGAAGTCTCCAAGAATCTGCAGGAATATCTTGAGTACTGGCAAGCTCTTGCATTGATACTGCGCTTTCTGCAACTGGCTTTTGTTGATTTTCTCTCCATCTTTTATACAAATGTTCGTATACCGTACCCTCAGGTACATCATTCACTGGCCCATCACTTTGGGGATCAAGTAAAATATTCTTTCCAAAGAGAAGATAAAACATCATCTCTCTATCATATCCATTTCTTGCTACCTCATCTGTTACTGATTCTGGATATGCAATGTGTAATGCCTTAATCTCATCGAGTGTTTTAGGGGCAAAGGCATTTCCCTTTCCTCTCATTTCTGCTTCTATTCTTCCTCCCAAGTTGTACAAATACTCAATTACATCAGTCGCTTCTGTAAGATTTCTTTCTGCTGCAAAATGAGAAAGCCAAATTGCACCATTTTGTAAGTTTCTTGTTAATTGCCTTAACGGTGAAGGAGGGCTTGTTGGAGATTCTTCTCTTAGGCTTGGGTCTAAGAGGCGAGCAGCTCGAAGTAATTCTTCGACCGTAATAGCATCATCTTCAGGTATTGCCAATCCAACCCCACCATCCATTGCCTTTACTTTCTGAACTCTTGTTGTCAATTTATCACTTATCCTACTTACTCCTCTTACTGTATGTCGTGGAGCTATTTGACCAAGAATAAGACTTGCGTCCCTGCCAGAAATTTCCGTAACCTCGGATTGCATGAGGGCCTCTGCAGAAGGACCAACGCTTTCTCCCTGTGGACTTGATGCAGACATAGTATCGATTATATGATACAACAATTACTAATTACTAGGGAAATTAGAAAGCGACTCTATCTACTTCTACAATGCTTCCCGGAGAGTAGTGACTACTAAATGCAATATTGTGACCATTTGGCGTAAAGGGATCATTCATTTGATAATTTCCACCACTTCCACTTAGTAGCACGACAAAATGGTCTGCAAGTGGACCACCATCGTAAGAAATTCCAACAACAACTGGTCTCCCTGCAGCTAATTCTGAATCAATTGCAGAACCAATACGGTTTGATGTTGCGCCATCTGCAGATATTGTTTTGAGAAGAAATGCCGGATAATAAGAAGCAAAATTATTTGAATTACCATTAATAGTAAGCGGTGTAACGCCTCTATGCCCATAATGGGTGTAAATCATTGCCATAGAGGTAAGAAGACATCCATCACTTGCAATAGAGTATTGTGTATTATTTAAAGCAACATTTCCCCACTGACTATCTCGCTGATTATAATAACATCCCCAATCGTCACAAACTGTTTGGTTGGTAAGAATAGATGCACCTCCAAAAGATGCAACGAATTTACTAAATCCAGCAAGTTGCGCTCTTGCCTGAGATAAAAGTCTTTGATATGTTGCCTCACTACCTTGAGTTTCTGCTAATAATCTTTGTTTGGATGCCTTTTGCTGAGAAAGGTCGGCATTATAGCTTACTAATTGTGCTTTAAGATTTTCTATTTGTTTTTTCTTATCTTCAAAGATTTGCTTTTGATTTTGATAATCATTTTTTGCCTGTACTGCGTCAAAAAGTACCCGCTTGTCATGTGCTTGTGCAATCTTTAAGTAATTCAGTCTTTTAAGAAAATCTCCAACAGTTGTTGAGGTAAGAAGCATCTCAACGGGTTGAACAGTACCAATTTCGTATGTTGCGACAACCCGATTAAGAAGAATCTTCGTAAGACTATCAAGAGATGATTGGATGGAGTCGATTTTTTTAGATGTGGTATCTATATCTAGCGTAATATCGCTAATTTGCTGCTCTGTTGCGTAAATTCTTGCTTGTGTTAATTTGATTTGTCCATCCATTACGCCAATTTGGGTATCCAAAGTTTGCTCTTGTCCAGCAAGCTGTGTTAATTTATTTTGCAAATACGCTGGGCAATCGGCAACTTTTATATTGTTTGCAGCGCATTCGGAAATAGAGCTTGTCTGTTGGCTGGGATCTGGTGTGGGAGTTGGGTCTTCTGCGTAAGCAAGATGTGGGTTTTTTGAAAGGAAATAAAAACTACCGACTAAAAGAAGTGTGGTGAATAACAGTAAACATAATTTTTTTATCATACATACTACTTATTTTATGTATCTCATAACAGCTAAAATGGATGAGAAAATACCAAGAATAACTGCGAGTACTAATTCTCCTGCAAGAAGTGCCAGATAAAACCACCAAGGTACCGGTACAACAGGAATTCCTCGAAGGAATGTTTCTAAAAGTGGCGTTGCTGCAAGCAATACACCAGACGCAACAAACCAGCCAACAAATGCGCCAACCATACCGTAAAAAATTCCTTCCATAACAAAAGGATTGCTTATGTACCATTTTGTTGCACCAATTAGCTGCATTATTTCTATCTCGTCTTTTTTATGAGAAATTTTCATACCAATAATAATACTCATAATAAATATGGACACCAAAGATAGAAGGCCAATAAGAAGGATACCAATAATACGTATTGCATTAGTCCAGGTAGTAAGTGCTGCAACAACATCTTTTTGATACACAACTTCTTGTACGGCAGGATTATTTTTAAGATACACAGACAAATCAGGTAAATCCTGCAGATTATTTGCAGAGATTTCAAGAGACGATGGCAAGACATCTGCAGTAACTAATTCTAAAAGCAAAGGATCATTTTTATTTTGTTCACGGTAAATTTTGAGCGCATCGTCTTTACTAACAAATTTCATACTAGATACTTTCCCTGTTGCAGCCAAATCTGTCTTAAGACCTTCTATGACATCTTGCTTGGCATCATCTCTAAAAAATGCTGTTACTTGCGGCTTAGATTCAAAGTATGTAATAACTTTACTCGACCCAATAATAAGAATCGTAAAGACCGATACTGCCAAGAAAGTAAGCATCATAATAAGAATGGCAGCAAGTGCTTGGTATGGAGACCTTCGAATATGATTCCACATGGTATTCCAGTGCATAAAAATAAATGAAAATGAAAAGTGCAAAATGTAAAAATATTACAAATTACTCTTTTGTTTTTCCCTCCTCCTTTTCTTTTTTATCATCATGATCTTTCTTCTCTTCTTTAACTTCTTCTTTCTCGTCTTTGTCTTCGTGTTTGTGAGTTGTTTCTTGGGGTTTGGAACTTTTTTTGGTGTCTCCAACCATTTTTCCACTATCTAACCCCACAACTCTGTGGTGCAGTTTTTTTACAATATCCATATTATGCGTTGCCATGATAATTGTTGTTCCGTGAGAATTTATACGAGACAACAAATCTACAATATCAAATGCTGTTGCCTCATCTAAATTTCCTGTTGGTTCGTCAGCAAGTAAAATTTCTGGAGACAAAGCCAACGCTCTGGCAATTGCAACACGCTGCAATTCTCCACCAGACAATTGAATAGGGAATTTTTCTTTATGCTCACTCATGCCAACTTCTTCCAACAGCTCACTTACTCTATTTGCTGCATCCTGCGCTGCGCGCCCAGCAACCTGCAAAGGAAGCAAAATATTTTCTCCTATAGTCCTATCCATAAGAAGCTTGAGGTCCTGAAAAATGACGCCAACTTTTTTTCGAAGAAGAGGAATACTTTTTTCTGGAAGACCAACTATATCCCATTCTCCTATCATAATGTCTCCTGTTGTTGGGAGTGTCTCTCGAATAAGAAGCTTGAGAAGCGTTGTCTTGCCACTACCTGTTTTGCCAACCAAAAAAACAAATTCCCCTTTATCGATTTCTAAATTTATGTCAGCGAGTCCAGTAACCCCGGTCCCGAAGACCTTCGTAACATTTTGCAGGTGTATCATTTTTTATTCCAAAACCTCCACGCGGCCAACATCCATAAGCCAACCGGCTGTTTGTGCTTTTTGCGTTTGACCCCATACTTTTACTTTTTTTCCAAGGAAAAGTGACAAATCAACCAACGACGATGTCATATACACATTTTGACTATCTCCACCTGGACGAACTAAATGAAATTGTCCTTCTCCATCTACTCCCCCTGCTGTCATAGTACCCTCTACAGTATCTTTAAAAGTTGCTGTATCGTCAGACCCATACACAGCACCTTTTTTAACAGATGTCCCATTTGCAGATGTTGCTGATTGAGAAGAAGACATTGTGGCCGCTTGCATACTTACCAAGAAATACCCTACTACAAATCCCGCAATAATAACCACTAAAAAAAGCACCAGAAGCTTCGGCGTAAAGAAGGGCTTACCGCCGGTAAATGAATGAAATACTGATTTTTCTTTCTTCTCTTCCATAGATACCTACCACATTTAGTAAAGCATATTTGTCTACATATGTCTACCCAGTTACCAAGAGTTATGAATCAAAAATATGTAAATAATCTAATAAACTAATAGTCCAATTTCTAATGAGGCAGACAGCAGGCTATTCCCAATTCTCAGGTGAATTGAAATTTGATTGAGATACCATTCTGAAATAGTAGTAGTGTTTGGTATCAAATTTCATTTAGCGAGTCCCTCTCGAGCGTCATCCTGAAATTGGGTAGACTGATGGCTGGCTAGGAAGAACCTATTGTAGAGCTACTTCTTTTGAAGATGAGTGAAGAACTTTTTGCATGAGGCTAGAGGTAAAGACGAGTCTAGGGAATTTTGTGGGAAATGTTTCGGACAAAATATACAATAACTCGCTAAAGTATGGTTGCTTGCCTGCAAAAAGCGCTATTTCTGCATATGTGCATCCCAATGGGTACTGTAAGTTGAGCGCTTTTAAAAGAGTTGCGTGCTCCATAGCAACGCGCTCGTGTAAATATTTTTCTGTTTTTACCAGCTCGTCCATTTCCTGTGCAATATGTGCAAAAAATGAAGGGTATTTACTTACAATAAGGGAAGATCCGCCAAAAAGAGGTGCAAGCATTTTGGATGCTGGAGCAATATCTTTTTCTTGAGAGCGAAGGTTGGCATGCATAATTTTTTCGTTAATAAATTGGTCAAAAACAGTCTCCTCATATTCCTCTGCATTTCGTGGAAGCACTTGCTGTCCAATAACAACTCCTTTTACTCCCTCGCGAAGGCCAATGGTAAGAATAAGAAGCGTTGCATTAAGTTGCTCCAACTCTTCTACGGTCTGCGCAATTGGTCTTTTCTCTGCTTCATGCATGGATGCAATAAAGGCATGCATTTGCTTTGATTCATGATAGATTGCGTGAATGCTTTTTTGAGAAAGCTGGATAATATCTTTGACTGCATTTTTATAATAGTCACTCTCTAAATTTGTTTTTACTTTGTCCCAGGAATATAAAAAGTACTCTTCAAATCCCGCAATGTATTGGAATAAAAGTGGCACAAAATGCGTATTGAGTGTTTTTTTAATATCGGCGTACGTTTCTCGTACTTTCTCTGAGGCGTCTTCTTCCAAGACTGGACGGATATGCAACATACCAGGATTGTAGCACAAAATGGGCTCAACTACTTTTTATAGATATATTTTACCCAGAATTTCCTAACCCATGGAAGAGTAAGGGTAGAAAGAAAAAATCCAACAGTTGGGACAATTGCATTTATCCAAGGGTTAATATGAACAACAAACATCATATATAGGGCAATTGTGAGGTAGGTGCAGATCATTAGAATAATTCTTCTCATCCAGCTCGATTCCCAATCTTTATCTGTCTCTACTCTTTTATTTCTTTCTTCTATTTTAGCAACTCGTTCTTCAAGGTTCATACTGATATAATTATGCAATGACTTGGGTAATTCTGACTATTCTTGCCGTTGCTTCCCGCTCAACCTATAGCTTAGCAACGCGACTATTAAGTACTCATGTTAAAGTCTCATCTATTACCCAATCTATTCTTCTTACTTTTTTTGCTTTCCTTATAAGTCTTGTCTTGTCTCCTTTCTTCGGAGGAATATCTTTTGCCCATCTTCAAAGTGTTTGGATACCAACACTTATTATGATCATTTCTGGTGCTGCAGGAAATATATTATTTTTTAATGGACAATCTAAATTAGATGCAGGGACAACACAAATTGCATTTTCTAGCATTGTCTTATGGGGAGTAATTTTATCTCTTGGATTTTTAGGAAGTCATTTTTCCCTTTTACAATTTTTTGGTATTGTCCTTTTGCTATTTGCAATTCTTCTTATCCAGTACAAGAAAGGGAATTACAAAATAGAATCTGCAGCACTATGGATTTGTGCATCTGCTGCATGCTTTGCAATTTTCCAGGTAAGCAGTGCTAGTCTTTCCAAAACAATGAGTGCTGGGACATATCTTCCTTTAGCATATGGCGGATCGACACTTATTGTTGTTGTATTGTATTACAAGCAATTTATAAAAGATTTTTCTATTCTTAGGCAAAATACTGTGAATGTGCTGCAAAAAGGATTTTTTGCCAGTGGAACAAGTCTTTTGTATTTTGTTTTTTCGTACTTAGCATATGCTGCAGCTCCAGACAGAGGAGTGGTTGTTCTTTTATTAACAACCCAAACAATTCTTTCCGTAATTTTGGGAATTATTTTTCTTAAAGAAACAGCTGGTATGAAAAGAAAGCTTATCGCCGGAGCAATTGCAGTTGTTGCCAGTATTTTTATTAAAGCCTAGGAAAGCTGTCTTAGCTCTTCTTCTATAAATTTATCCAAATCTCCATCCAAAACTGCACCGGTATTGCCAACTTCATGACCTGTACGCAAATCTTTTACCATATGGTATGGGTGCAGGACGTATGAGCGGATTTGATTACCCCATCCAGGTGTTTTGTATCCACCTTTTAATGCTGCTTCTGCTTTTTTTCTTTCTTCTTCCTGAATAAACCACAATTTAGATTTAAGAAGTCTTAGGGCAATTTCCCGATTGGCTCCCTGAAATCGTTCACTAGACGCTGTTACCACAATACCACTAGGTTTGTGTTTTAACCTAACAGCAGTAGATACCTTATTAACATTTTGTCCACCATGTCCGCCTGCCCGGAAAAAGTCCCATTCCAATTCGTCGTCTGTAATATGTACTTCGCTGTCATTTTCGACAATTGGCAATACTTCTACCAAGGCAAAAGATGTTTGGCGCAGCTTGTCTGCATTAAAAGGAGATTGTCTTACTAAGCGATGTGTCCCTGCTTCGAATTTAAGATGGCCATAGGCATACTTGCCATCTATTTGAATAGTAATGCTTTTAAATCCTGCTTCTTCTCCCGGAGTCTGGTCGATTATTTCGTACTTCCATCCTTTTCTTTCTACATAGCGCGTATACATTCGAAAAAGCATTTCTGCCCAGTCCATTGCCTCTGTCCCACCTTGCCCGGAATGAATTGCCAAAATTGCACCACTCTCGTCATGGGTGCCAGAAAAGTATAAAAGCATTTCCATCCGCCCAACATTTTCTTCTACTTCTTTCCAATTCCCCTCGTCCATGTATAGCTGGAGCATGTCTGCTTCTTCTACTTCCTTCATAAGGGATGACATTTCCTTCATTTTTTCTGTTGCCTGTTTTTGGTCTGCCCAAAATCCAGAAGAAGAGCTTTCTATTTCCAGCTCTCTAATTCTTTTTTTCTTTTCCTCAACATGCAAGGCTTCGATAACCTTCTTCGCGCGATGTTCTAAATCATCCATAAGTCTATTTTCTCACACAGAGCTTGAACAAGCAATTTTTTAATAGCAAAAAAGGTATATAATAGCTCCTAATATGAAAAGCAAAAAGTTTTTCGAAAAATTCTATATTTATAAAAAAGATTTTTTTAGAAACATATTCGTCTTAAGCAAGACCATCCTAATCTCCACAATTCTTAGTAGCACAATTGGAGTTCTTATTTCATTTATACTATTTTTATTTTTTATCAAACAAATTCCATCCTCTTTTTTGGATGCTAGAACACTCGCAGCAATAACAAAAAATCTTGACAGAGAATACAAATATAAAATCCTAACAACGCCAATAAAACCAGAAAATAGTCAAAGCATAATTGTTTGGGGAAATGATAAAAAATTTAATGAATATTGTTATAACATAAGTGATAAAAATGCTAGAAAAATAACAAATAAACCGATTATTGAGGTTTTTAAGAAAAACGACTTTAATCTTTTGTCTTTAATTCCCTTTTTTAAACAAGACTATAAACTTTACTCAACATTTAGTTTTTCTCTACCCAAAAATATTGAATTTTTAAACGATGGACATGATACGACAAATAATGATTATTGGATAAGCGATATAAGAGTAGAGGATTTGGATGGCGATGGCTCAGATGAGATTATAGTAAGAGCATATTCATATATTTGCGAGGATTGGGGAAATCTCTATATCTTGATTTTAAAAGATAACGGCCAAGGCTTTTCTGTAGAATCAGCAATTCCAGAAATTGCAATTTTTAAAAACAACGAAATTGATGAAAAGAACTTAATCAATCTTACAAGAGAAGTAAAAATCAGAACGAATATCGGAGAGGAGAAGAAAATAGTTTATACGAGTACGGATAATTACATTGGTTTTGAAGATTTGGATAATGATGGATCTAAAGAACTAATTATGGGATTTTTGAAAATTCAAGATGATGAATGTCATCTTTGTGGACATAACTGGTATATTGGTGTCTATAAGTACCGCGATGGCAAACTATTGGCAGATAATAACTGGAATCATGGAAATCTGTATGAAACGACTTATAAAATTTCTTTAGGAGATGCTATTGGTTATCCAGATAGTGTTATAAATAATCTTTTTGCCTTATTAGGCGTATATTATTACCAATGCAATGAAAGTATTTGCGATCCTTTTCATTATTTATCAAGGAAAAAATCTTCGATACTTAAGCTAGTTGAAAAAAAATATGGTCAATTTAATAGTTACTATGATTTAGAAAATAATAATTAGAATTATTTAATAAAACTCCACAATAAAGCCAGGGCGGAGACTCCCATTACTACAACAATAATCCATCCCATTACATTAGAAAATCTGCTATTAGTATGATTTGCCATAATATTTTTATTATTCCCTACAAGTAAAATAAGTATCATAAGAATTGGTGAGCAGATACCATTAAGTACTGCAGTGTAGTATAAAAGCGTGAATGGTTTTATTGGTAAAAAATTTACCACAAGTCCAACAAGTGTAATTACTGCAATGGTTATATAAAATGCTTTTGCCTGATGGAATTTTTTGGAAAGTCCCGCTTTCCATTTAAAGCTTTCTGCCAATGCATATGCTGCAGACCCGGCAAGAATAGGCACTGCCAAAAGTCCTGTCCCTATAATTCCTGCTGCAAAAAGTAGATAGGCAAAATTTCCTGCCAACGGTCTTAGGGCAACTGCTGCCTGATCTGCTGTCTGAATATTGGTAATGCCATGAGGAAAAAGAGTAGAGGCAGTAGTAACAATAATAAAAAACATAACCAATTGAGAAAAAAACATTCCAATAATTGTGTCTAGTCGCATTTCCCTAATATCTACTCCTCTAATTCTTGGTCTTCCCCGACCAATTGCTTGCATCTTCCCTTCTTCTATCTCCTCTTCTACTTCTTCATCTGCCTCCCAGAAGAAAAGATACGGAGAAATGGTGGTACCTAAAATTGCAACAATATTCATAAGATATTCTTTTTTAAAAGAAAAGCTAGGAAGAAATGTAGCCAAAGCAATTTTTGTCCAGTCTTGATGAATAATAAAAGCAGTAATTATGTAGGCAAAAAGTGCAAGCGTAAGATACTTTAAAAATTTTGCATAGGTTGGATATGGGACCAAGATTTGTAAAATAATAGAGCCAATTGCTATTGCAAAAAGCCAGATAAAAAATGGAATTCCCAAAATTAATTGCGCACTGGATGCCATTGCGCCCAAGTCTGCCCCAACATTAATGGTGTTGGCAATAAGTAAGACGAATACTGCTCCAAAAAGAATTGGCTTGGCATAATTCTTTCTTATAACACCTGCCAATCCATCCCCGGTAACAAGCCCTATACGTCCACACATTTCTTGAATAACAGTCATAAAGGGGAAAGAAAAAAGTGCAGTCCACAACTGCGAATAGCCAAATTGCGCACCTGTTTGGGCATAGGTTGCAATTCCCGATGGATCATCGTCTGACGCACCAGTAATAAAACCAGGCCCCAGTGTTTTTAATAATGACTTAATTTTTTTTAACATATTTTATTGTCATTCTGGCTTGTCCAGAATCAGATCCTGGATGCGTTTCACTTACCAGGATGACATTCAAAGGTTATTACACAACCGTACACACATGTCTTTTACCTGATTTACCGATCCAGCTGGTATTTGCTGCAGCTGCTTTATAATTTGTTGCACTTGTGGAGAAGACGATGCAACTTCTGCAACATCTAAATGCGTTACCTGCTGTTGAATATTTTGAATTTGATTTTGTACATCTCCTTGGGAGGGCAAAGTAATTTTTACATGAGAGGCAACATCGGGGGCGTTAAAAGTGGCAATTCCCTTAACACTTGGCATTTTTGGGACAAAAGACATAGGGTCTAGGGATTCGTGGAAAAGTATTCTCTTAGCAACAATTCCACCTACAATAAGAAGCAGAAGAAGAAATACGCCAGCAATAATTTTTCGGATATCCCATACTTCTTCGTATTTTTCCTCTTGTGGATCGTCTGCAAATTCTGGCTTTTTCCTGGGCATATTCTGATTGTAGCACAGGACAACTAATTTTCTACCAATTCCTCTCTGCTTTTTAGTAATTGCTTAACATGATGGTAGGCTGTTGCATAAAAAACACCAAGTGCAATAAGCGTACCTCCTACAACAAATGGAAGCGTTATCTTCTCGCCTAAAAGGAATATTGCAGTGAGTGCTGTAAAAAATGGAGACATATATAGTGACAGTGACCCAACAAATGCACTTGTCCTTTTAATGGTACTTTGCTGCAGAAGATATGCAAGGGTTGAGGAAACAACAATTGCTCCAATACTTAATATTCCTTGCTGCGAAATAATAATTGTGTGATGCGGAAATAATACATATCCTAAGGGCAAAACGCATACAACAAATACTAACGTTATAAGGAAATTAATAAATGTAATTGTAGTACCAGAATACGAATGAGAAAGTCTTCTTGCCAAAACAAAATATAACGCTGTACAGACAACTCCAAGAAGCACAAGAGAATTTCCTAGTGGTGTACCAAAGGTAAGTGTTGCTTGACGGGTTATGGATTGATACAACAAAAACCCAACGCCAGAAAGAGCAATAACAAGTCCTATTCCTTTCTCGCGCGTATATTTTTCTCCAATAAGAAAGTGCGCAAATACGATAACAAGGATTGGAGATAATACATACAACAACTGCCCCATAATTGCAGACGTAAATTGCAACCCTACACTAAAAAGCACAATATTAAGTGCAAAGAGTAAAGACATAAGAAGAAGTACTTTCTTGTCTGTTGTGTACAATTTCGAGCCTTTTTGAGAAAGAAAAAAAGGAAGTAAAACAAGAGTAGACAGTAAAAATCGAATGGCGGTAAAAACAATGGGAGTAAATTCTCTTCCTCCTATTTTTACTGCAACACTATTAACAGACCCACCAATTGCAGCAGATAGAATAATTGCAAGAAGTCCTATCCACATAAAGTTATTTTACTCCGAAGAGAAGAAGAATTCCAAGGAGTATCCTGTACCACCCAAAATTGGTAAGAGAATGCTTCTGCAAATATGTAATAAACCATTTCACTACAACGTATGCCGAAATAAATGCAGCAACGGTACCAACTGCCAAAATCTCTATGTGTGACAGATTTCCAGAAAGTAATTTTCTCATTTTAAATAAGTCGTAGAAAGATGCTGCTGCAAGAGTTGGAAGTGCAAGAAGAAAAGAAAATCTAGCAGACTCACTTCTTTTAAATCCTAAAAACATCATGCCAAGTAGCACTGCACCTGCTCGGGATACTCCTGGTACAATTGCTAAAGCTTGAATAATGCCAATAAGAAATGCCTGCTTGTAGGTAAAGCTAGTAAGCTCTTTTTTTAAGTCTATCTTTTTACGGTTAAGATACCATTCGTACACAATAAAAAATGCCCCAATTCCAATAAATACAGTAAGCATAAGAGGAGTAGACTCAAAAAAGACATTTTTAATTACCTTATACATGGCAAATCCAATGAGTGCAGTTGGGACAAAAGCAACAAGAGTTTTTTTAACCAATTCCTTATCGGTACGGATGGTATGCCAGTACAATATTGCAACCGATGCAATTGCTCCAACTTGAATAAAGACTTCGAAAAGTTTTACAAAATCTGTCTGAGGAATACCTAGTAACTTTGCTGTAAAAATTTGATGAAAAGTAGAAGAGATGGGAAGAAATTCGGTAACTCCTTCAACAAGACCTACAATAATTGCTTGCAAGAAATTCATTAACAAAAGAATTGTAACATAGCTATGGTATAATAAAAATATGAATGTTAAGAATCTTCAAGAAAGACTCAAGGAATTAGCTGCACACTCCCAAATTTCTTACAAGCTACGCACTCCACAAGAACAGGAAATTTTAAGTAGAACTGTAAAATTAAATGAAGAAGTAGGAGAATTGTGCAACGATATTTTGTCTATTCTTAAGCTGCAAAGAAAAGCAAAACTTGAGAATTTTGACAAAAGAAATGTGTATCAGGAATTTGCAGATGTTATTATGACAACAATTCAACTTGCCAATGCTGCAAATGTAGATATAGAAAGAGCAATAGAAGATAAGATAAAAAAAGTAGAAGAAAAATACGAGAAGAGAACGTAAGATTCAGGATTCATGATTCAAGATTTATGAATAAAACTTCATTGAACTCCTACGATAGAATTTATGATGTAGTTAGGAAAATTCCGAAAGGAAAAGTAATGACCTATAAGCAAGTAAGCGTATTGGCAAATGTTGCCACTCCTCGAGTAGTTGGATTTGCACTCCACGTAAATAAAGATCCAGAAAATATTCCCTGCCACCGGGTTGTTTTTTCTAATGGAAATCTTACCCCTGGATATGCATTTGGAGGAGAAGAAAAACAACGGGCAAAACTGCAAAAAGAGGGAGTAAAATTTAATAAAAATGTAGTGGATTTAGAATCCTCCCAGTTATAAATGTTATTTGTTAATTAGTTCATCGTTCATTGTTCGTCGTTATTTTTACTACGAACTACGAACTAATAACTATGAACTCATTTATTGCACTTTACTTTTAAGCCAGGTTTCTAACTTATTTATCACAAACATTGTGGTAAAGTGATTTATTGTCTGAGTAACAGGCAATGTCTTTTTAAAATCAACCCATCCCATATCCAAGAGCATAATATGGTATTCATCTCCAAATTTTACAATTTCCAAATTCCCTTCTCCCACCAATTCTGGACCAACTTCATGATGCTTTACTAAATAATGTGACAATTCCTGGAAATCTCGTAATTCCATGAGAAGCTCTTTTTTCTGCTCGAGCGTAATAATCTTTTTTAAAGCAGATGGACGCACAACATGCATAAATGGCTGTATTGCAAGTGTGGTACCCTTTTTCTCCTCTCCTTCTACGCTAAGTGCTGCAAACGTAATTACCTGCGGCTCGGGCAATAAGTGAGAGAGAGTACTGTATTGTTTTACAGCAACACGAAGAACATCTATGTATTGCTGGTATTCTTTTGTGTAATTAATATGAGATGGATCCCCATTTAACTCTATAAGGGCATAGCGAAATCCTACCTTTATTACCCATTTCTTAATCTCTTTTGCAACAACTGTCTTAAAGGAAAGTACTCGTGCACTGTAGCCTCTTGCAAAGGGAGTAAGCTCGAAAAAATCTCCTGATTCCCCAAAAATAGTATGAAATAGAGATTCATTCTCTAACTTCATGGTATCCCGGAAATAAATAAGATACCCTCTCGCCTCTTCTACTTCTTCTTTTGTCCAAATGTACTTGTCCCGCAGCTTCTCTGTGCCTCTTACCGCAAGTGAGAAAAGCTCTTTTGCACCTTCCAGGAGTAATTTATGAGGCCTTTTATCCATAGAATGATAATAGCATGTTGTCCAATTTGGTACAATATAAATAAGTAAAAACTAAAAAATAAAAATGAGGGTTCCTCTTTTTTAATTTTACATTTTACAGTTTTCATTTAGTTAGTATGTCAGATTTTAACAGTATTATTACCAAACTCGAGCAACAAGAGGGAAATCCTAAAATCCTGTTTACAGATATCGATGGGACACTTTTTAGCCCCAATGCAGATATTCTCACTGCTCCCATTTTTAATGCACAGACTGCTCTTTTTCTTAAAAAGCACCACATCCCTTTTATTATTGTTACGGGGAGATCTTTTTGGAGAAGAATAGACAGGTACCATATGACTCTTCTTTGTGTACCTCAGCCTGATCTGGTTGTTTCTGCAAATGGATCTATACTCTTTTATAAACACAATGATACATACAACAGTGATTTTTCGTGGCAAGGATACATGCAATCTACAAAGGTTACCAATGCAATGGGCGCGGTAACGTCGTGGAGTAAATTGGATATTACCAATACCATTACTAATTATCTACAGGAAAATAATTTTCCTTTTTTTCTTGGACAAGGCAATACCTATCTTATTCGCATACGTCTAGACAAATACAGTATGCACTCTGTTGAGAGAATTAAAAAAGATATTCAAAACTTATTTCCAAAAGGTATTCGAGTAATCCTTACAGAAAAATTATTATGGAAAAATTCTTTGGATGTTTTTTCTGGTGAAATGCTTATTACTCCAAGCACAGCTGGAAAAGATAAGGCAGTACAGTATATATTAAAAAATCTTTCTGCAGATTTAAGAAAACCAATTCGTGCACTTATTTTTGGCGATGCAACGGTAGATATACCAATGCTCACCATGAAGGAAGACCCATCATATTACACACTCTCCCAATATCTTATTCACCCTACCCCAATGGCAGAAAAAGTTGCAAAAGAAAATATGAAAGTAAATTCAAATCTGCATATATTGTATGGAGACGGTCCCAAGGAAATATTGTGGACTCTAAGACCGGAGTTGAGAAAAGAGATACGTTCAGAGTTCGTCGTTCATAGTTCGTCGGAAGAAACAGGAAGCTTCGCAGGGGTGGCGCGAGACGGGGAGCCCCAGAACTCTTCTGCAGTGAATGGAATGAACGAAGCGAGTTTTGGGGCTGGCGAGCGACAGGACCCCAGCAGAGACAAACTAACGATTGCTCAAAACAATCCTTCACGAAAAGTTATTCAATCTTTCGAAAAACTCCTTGATAGAATTGTAGACAAGAATTTGTCTCCTAATGAAGTATCTTTTTTGGGGCTACAAAAACTTTCTCGCGGTCTCATTTTTTTAAACAAAAAGAATAGTTCGGTAGTGGATAAAACAAAAGGACTCTATCATTATTCCTTTGGTAACCTTACAGACATACTCGATGGCATACGGGCACGCAATTCCGACAAAAAGGAAGAAAATGGACAGCTAGTAGATGGTTTTGCAGACCGCGTAAAGGAATTTATGCAATTATATGTTCGAGGACAAAAAAGACTCAAAAATGACAATGAGCAAGCATTAACAACATTTCTTTCATGTATCTCCTGTGCACTCCCGAGCATTGCTAGGGCGCAAGTGGAAATTTCTGGAAAGACAGTATCCGAAAGAGACGAGCAAGGTGGATCTATGATAGACCGGACAAAAAGACTTTTTCTGTCTCTTGTCTTTGACACTTTGGGATTTGTTGACCAGTCCTACGCAAAAGATTTAGAA
>DASQJJ010000018.1:0-19460 GCA_035631115.1 Candidatus Eiseniibacteriota bacterium | reverse complement strand
TCGGCACCAACTACTAAGACTATATGAAAAGTATAATTGAATGGCTGATTAAGCTTTTTCGCTATGTTTTCTTTGTAAAGGGAAGAGTTGGACAAAAACGCAATAACTGGTCTATTACTATTCAATTCTTCCCTCAGATCTTCAATATCTGGTATTTTTACTTTAACTTTTCCTCCTGCTTTCATGAATTTAATAAAGTAATCAACTCCAGTGTAATTATCATCTTTAGTTTTATATTGAGCTAACTTTTCTTCTAACTTACTTAGTAATGTTTCGCTAGATAAATCTTTATCTTTTCTTTCAACGAGCAGAGGATTGCGGGTAATTATTTCCACTTCAAAACCATCATGTAGTAAATTTATTCCTAATTGAGGGGAAAATGTTCCAAATTGCACTGTAGGTAATTCTTTTCTTAAATCATCTAATGTCTTGTCCTCTTCATAATACGAATAAAGCATTGAAAGCGTTGCAAGGCCACATTCAACAGATCCTTTGTCTTGCTTGATTGTTTTAATATCTAACATAATGCAAGTATAGCATGAAGCAATACACTTCTATTTTAATAAATTACTTTGTAAGAAAATTGCTATAGGGTATTATTTACCTCATTTTTACTTGACTCGGTATGATATGGTTGGTATAGTAAATATATCCTCATTATCCACATGTCACAAAAGGAATTAGTACTGCTACGAGAGAAAATATATAGATGCCTGAGGGACCTAGAAACACCCGAGGGGATTAACGCGTCTGGAAAAGATGAAGTTTTTGGATGTATTTTTGGACGAGATAGTTTTATAACTATTCTTAAAATTTTAAAAGCTAATAAGACCAAACATGACCATGATTTATTACAAATGTGCAAAAAAAGTTTGCTTACTCATTGCTCACTTCAGGGGACTCAGGAAAATATAGAAAGCGGCGAGCAACCCGGAAAATTTATTCATGAATACCGTGTAGATAAATATGAAAGACTTGTTAACAGACCCCTTCCGTGGTATATCTATCCAGACAAAATTTTGCGAAATTATGATAGTATAGATGCAACTCCTCTAGGACTTATTGCACTCTATAAGTACTGGGAAACAACCAAAGACTCAGAATTCCTCAAGTCTGTACTCCCTTCGGTAAAACATGCACTCCAGTGGATTATCCGCTATGGAGATATGGACGATGATTATTTAATAGAGTACGAGTTGCCTCGGTCAAGAAAATTTGGGGGACTTGTCGTGCAATCGTGGGCTGATTCTCTTCCTTCCCTTGCAGATAAAGAAGGCAATCTCCCTTCTTACCCAATTGCTCCTGTTGAGGTACAAGCAATTTCTTACGTTGCGCTTATGCTGTGGTCTGATTATTTTCTTGAGCATGAAAAAAAGAGCAAAGGAGGGAAAGTACTTAGCAGATTTGCAACACAATTAAAGAAAACCTTTGAAGAGAAATTTTTATTAAAAAGTAATGGATTATGGTATTTGGCTCAAGCACTCAATGGAGAAAAAAATCCCGTGCCAACAATTACCTCCAATCCGCTTCTTTGCATGTGGGCAAGCTATGAGAAAAATGGCAAAAGATACTCCATTATTGATGAGGTGTACATAACAGATATGGTAAAGCGGGCATTTCAACCAGATTTATTTGTCCCTCACGCGGGTATTCGCACAATGAGTGCTTTGTCTCCTACCTTTAATCCCAATGAAAATTCTTACCACAATGGAAGCTTTTGGCCAATGCTTAATGGACTTATTGTCGAAGGATTAGATAATTTTGGGTTTACTCAGGAGGCGTCCCTTCTTACTCATGCCATGCTTCAACCGATTCACCATTTTGATAGTCCAATTGAGCTTTACATAGAAAAAGAAGGAGATTATCTCCCATATAAAAGTATGTATGGACAATCAAGCTGCATGAATCAAGCATGGTCTGCAGCTGCAATTTACGATGTCCTCTTGGGACTTACCGCACCTGCAGCTTTCTAGACCTCTTACATAATTCTTACGTATTTATAAAGCCTTCCATAGGTCAAGACCATTATTGTTATGCCATATGAAAATCGCAATGATTGCACCACCAATAGAAAATGTACCACCACGATTTTATGGAGGAACAGAACGAGTGGTCTCTGTACTTACTGAGGAATTGGTAAAAAGAGGACATGACGTAACACTTTTTGCAAGCGGTAACTCCAAGACATCTGCAAAATTAGTGTCTGTTTTTGATAAGCCACTACGAGAAGCGTATCCAACCATGGAGGAGATAGGAAAACGCATTCAAATGACTCTTATGCATTTAGGCAATGCCTACAGCTTTCAAGATGCATTTGATGTTATTCATGACCATACAGGATATTTTGGTCTTCCTTTTGCCCAAAGTGCCCGCGTACCAGTTGTGTCAACTATTCATGGACCATTAACAAAAGAAGTTATTCCATTGTATGAAAGATTTTCCAAGCCTCATTTAGTGAGCATTTCATATTCACAACGAAAAAATGCATTATATCTTAATCATGCTGCAAATATTTATAATGGACTGTCTATGACGCATTATCCGCATTCACTGCCCCAAAAAGGATACCTTCTTGCAGTTGGGAGATTTAGTCCAGAAAAAGGTATTCATAACGCAATTACTATTGCCCAAAAGCTTGGCCTTCCCCTTATTATTGCAGCAAAATTAGAGGAAAAGAATGTAGATTACTTCAATGAGAAAATAAAACCTCATCTTAATAAGAAAATAGTATGGGTTGGGGAAGTATCCGAAACCCAAAGAAATAGACTTATGGCAGAAGCATTGTGCTTTTTACATCCTCTAGAATGGGAGGAACCATTTGGGCTTACTATTATAGAGGCAATGGCGTGTGGAACTCCAGTTGTGGCATTTAATAAAGGGTCCATGAACGAAATTATCCTTCATGGAAAAACAGGATTTTTAGCAAAAAATATTGATCAGGCAGTTGGATATATTAAAAATATTTCTCAAATAGACAGGGAGTATTGCAGACTGTATAGCTTGAGTAATTTTAGTAGCGGGAAAATGGCAAATGAGTATGAATCCGTCTATGAATCACTTCTCACCTCTTTGGATTCTTATACACTAACCAATCGGGCAAAAAGTATTATCCTCAAGGCATAGCGTTTCAACAACGTTTAAATTGCTGTGCAATTTATTACGTGGCGCGCCTGGAGGGAATTGCCTCACAAGTTATGAAGAAAATATTTTTTAAGCATTGCATTAAGCGTTTTACGACCATAACCGCCTTTTAAGTAAGCTTCTCTATTCTTTGCATCTTGTCTATTAATAAATGATTCATAAAAAATAAGTTTATAGGGAATAAAAGGCTTAGTTGCTTTATTAATTCCAGAGTTATGATCTTTTACTCGTTTTCTTAGATCGGAAGTATAGCCAATATATAAACTATTGTTCTTTTTACTTTGAAGAACGTAGGTATAGAACATTGTGGATAATCAGATAGCGAGACGCAAGAAATTTTTAAATTTCAGCGTCTCAGCAGCGTTGAAATTATGAAATAATTTCTTACGCTGCGCGCCTGGAGGGACTTGAACCCCCGACCCCTTCGTCCGAAGCGAAGTGCTCTAATCCACTGAGCTACAGGCGCAATACTCGTATTTTATCAAAATAGTCTCTTCTCTGCCAGTTTTAATAAAAAGCACTATCCAGAAGTACACAATAGCCGTATAATACTTCTATGGCGTTTTGGAACAAACCTCTTTCTTTTTTGTTGTCTGGACTTGCCTGGCTGTGGAATCACAAAAGAATTTCTGGTGCATTTCTTCTTATTGGAATTATTATATTTATTTTTTGGCCCCGCCCCAAACCAACTATTCCTACAGAGAAAGTCTCCAGGAAGCAATTTGTCCAAAGTATTTCTGTGAGTGGGTCGGTTGTTGGTAAAAAGACAGTTAATTTAACATTTCCCATAAGCGGAAGGCTCGCCTATGTTGGGGTAAAAAAAGGAGACACGGTTGTCCCAGGACAAGTTTTGGCAACAATTGACCAACAAATAGCCCAAAAGAATTTACAAGCCGCTCTCATTGCATATTCTTTGCAAAGAAACACTTTCGACCAAAAGCAATCCGACAATCAAAATCGTACTCCACAGCAAGCACTCAATGATGATATGAAAAGAATCTTGCAAAACAATCAATATAATTTAGACCAAGCGGTCAACTCTGTAGAGTTGCAAGATTTGGCAAAAAAACAAGCTGTCTTGTGGACGCCAATAGGAGGTATTGTGACGCGCGCAGATACCGAGCTAGCAGGTCCAGATGCAGTAGCTGGATCTACAACTTTTACCGTTACCGACCCAGCAAGCCTTGCTTTTGATGCAGATGTAGACCAAGCAGATATTGGAAAGGTTACCCAAGGACTTCCTGTGCATGTTGTCTTTGACGCATATGCATCCACAACGCTTTCAGAAGAGATAACACGGATAGATTTTATTAGTCATACAACGAGTAATGGTGGAAACGCATTTACCGTTGAGACGCCCCTTCCAGAAAATACAAATAATACCTACCGCATTGGTATGAATGCAAATGCGGATATTATCCTTAATCAAAAAGATAATGTTGTTTCAGTCCCACTCTCAAGTATTGTTGATGATAAGTTTGTGTACGTTAAAACAAGCAAAGGTTTTAAAAAACAGAATATAAAAATAGGCATGCAAAACGATACAGATGCAGAAGTATTATATGGATTATCGGTAAATGATGAGGTTGCATTGGATCCAACACAAGCGCAACAGCAACTCGTAAAATAACTCTACATGAATTCAAGGCAACCTATTATTCAATTAGAAAATATAAAAAAGCACTACGCAACACTGGATGTTATAACAGAAGTCTTAAAAGGAATAACCCTTACTGTTAATCGTGGAGACTTTATCGGAATTACTGGACCGTCAGGGTCTGGTAAATCAACACTTATGAATATTATTGGACTATTGGATAGTCCAACATCTGGTACATATACTCTCAACGATTCTCTAACAACAGGATTACCAGAAGATCATGTTGCACTTATTCGAAGTAAAGAAATAGGGTTTGTTTTTCAATCTTTCAATCTTTTGTCACGAGCATCTGCCTTAGATAATGTTATTTTACCCTCTATTTATGCAGGCATGCCAAGAAAAGAAAGAGAAGAAAGAGCAAAAGAATTATTGGAAAAAGTTGGACTTTCAGAGAGAATGAATAATCATCCTAATCAGTTATCCGGTGGACAACAACAACGAGTTGCAATAGCAAGAGCGCTTATGAATGATCCAGAAATTATTTTAGCAGACGAGCCAACAGGAAATCTTGATACCAAATCCGGAGATGATATTATGCGTATTCTTAAAGAGTTAAATGCAGCAGGCAAAACAATTGTTTTAATAACTCACGAACCAGACATTGCAAAGCAAGCAAAAAAAATAATTCATGTAAAAGACGGGCTATTGGTCAAGTGACCAATAATAACCAAGATACAAAAATCAAGATACAAACAAATTACAAATACTAAAAATTCAAAATCATTTGTTATTTGTTATTTGAGATTTATGATTTATTTGGAGGTTGTTACTTGTTTCTTGGAATTTTATAAAAATTTTTAAGAGTATGGATTTACTGGAACTCATAAAATTATCTGTTAATGCACTTATTGTTAATAAGCTGAGAAGTATTCTTACAACCCTTGGCATTATTATTGGCGTATTTGCAATTATTCTGCTTGTCTCACTTGGAGCCGGACTCCAAACATATATTACCAAGCAGGTCTCAGGACTTGGGTCTAATTTACTTTTTGTTATTCCAGGCGCAGTTGGCGGTGCACGAACAGCTGGTGGAGCAGTGGCAAATAAATTATTATTTTCAGATGCCCAAACACTTTCTTTTCGACTTAAAAATGTGGCATCAATTGCTCCTGTTGTACAAAAAACAGCAACTCTCAAAAGACAAAGTAAAACAGATAAAGGAGTTACCATTGCAGGGACAACCTATGATTATGCAAATATTGTTAATATAAAAGTAGTTAAAGGATCGCCATTTACATTGTCTCAGCAGAATTCAGGTGCAAAAGTTGCTATTATTGGCCAAACAGTCGCCGAAAAGCTTTTTTCGGGCACCAATCCTATTGGTTCAACGCTTTTTATTGGCCCTACACGATTTACTGTTGTTGGTATTGCAGAAAAAAGAGGGTCTGTCTTTGGACTAGACCAAGATAATGCAGCAATTATTCCTATTACTGTTGCACAACAAGTATTTAGTATTACCAATGTGAATGCTATTTATATATCTGCAAAAAGACCAGATTTAGTTGCATTTGTCAAAGAGCAAGCAAATAAAATTCTTCTTAAAAGACTTACAACGGATGATTTTAATATCCAAACCCAAGAAAGTGCACTCTCTACCATAACGACCATAACAAATGCGCTGTCTATTGCCTTAGGTGGTATTGCATCGATTGCTCTTTTGGTAGGTGGGATTGGTGTTGCAAATATTATGCTTGTCTCAGTAACTGAGCGAACCCGAGAAATTGGACTGCGAAAAGCATTGGGCGCAAAGCGGTCAGACATTCTTAAGCAATTTCTACTAGAAGCAATTATTCTATCGGTAAGCGGAGGAATAATTGGCATTCTTTTAGGAATTGGTGTATCAATTTTAGTTTCTATATTTTTTATATCAAGCGTTACCCCATGGTCTGTCTTTTTGGCATTTTTCTTTTCTGTTTTGGTTGGTGTGATATTTGGCGTTGCTCCTGCTGTCAAAGCGTCCAAACTCTCACCAATTGAAGCGCTACGGTACGAATAGCGCTGAAATGGTGAGCTTGCCGAATCCATTGAGGCACTAACATATGAATAAAACGATTACTATTATTAAATTTATTATTGGGTGGCCACTGGTACTTGTTGCACTATTTTTTATTGGAAGATTTTTCTTGGGAAGTACAAATATTCTTGCTCTTTTTCATTCAACTAATTGGTTACTGCTATCTTTGGGAATACTCTGTTTTGTTGTGTATTTTCTTTTTCGTAGTCTTTTCTGGCAAAAGCTTTTACAAGAAAAAAATATTCACTACTCATTTAAGGAGACAGCTTTCGTGTGGGGAATAGCAGAATTAAAGCGCTATATTCCAGGAAACATATGGTCTCTTCTTTCCCGAACCACTCATTATGCGAGTAAAAAGCATGCTGCTAAAGACATTCTTACCAGTATTCTGTCGGAGGTGGAATTTTCTATTGTGTCTTGCGTTGTCCTTACTTTTTTTACAGTAAATTTTCTTGTTTTTGGATTTACTTCTTTTCCTCTCCAAATAATTGCTCCGTATCTTATTGAGGCAGGCATTGGTATTATTGTAGTCATTTTTATTTTTCATAGTGCACTTCTAAATAGAATAAAAATTCCCTACATACAACATTTTGTGCCACTTTTTCCTCCACAAAGCATGACAAGACTGCTTGCAGTAATGTGTGCAGCATTTCTTTTTTTTGGACTTGGTACATATTTTTCTATAGCCTCAATTGTCTATCTGTATCCACCACATATTCTTTCTCTTGCAGGATTTTTTGCTGTAAGTTATTTGTTGGGATATGCCTCATTTATTACCCCTATGGGGCTTGGGGTACGAGAAGCAGTAATTACAGTTGGACTTTCTAAATATATGCCCATCAACACTGCTGTACTTTCTGCTATTTTTTCCCGTATTATTCTTATTCTGTCGGAATTACTTTTTCTTAGCTGTATTGCTCTTTGGGAAAAAAGCAAAGAGAAAACAAAAAAAATAGAAGTATTTATTCTTAAGCATAAATACGCCATTCTTCTTCTCATCGTAATTACTCTCTACATTGCTTACTTTACCACTGCTTCTTTTTTGAGATATAACAATTTTTTTACCGGGAGATTTGATTTGGGGAATATGGACCAAACAGTGTGGAACACGATGCGGGGAAGATTTTTTCTTCTCACCAACCCGGACGGTACAAATATTGTTTCGCGTCTTTCATTCCATGCAGACTACATGCTGGCATTATTGGCACCATTTTATTACATATGGCAAGACCCAAAAATGCTTCTTCTTATTCAGACAGTTGTCCTTTCTTTAGGAGCGTTATTTGTCTATCGTATTGGGAAAAATGTATTTAAAAATTCGTATATTTCTTTTGTTTTTGCACTGCTGTATCTCATAAATCCATCTGTAAATAATACCAACTTGTACGATTTTCATGCTGTAACTCTTGCCACAACATTTCTTCTTGGAGCATGGTATTTTTTACAAAAAGGAAAACTACTTCCTGTTGTTATTTTTCTTTTTTTGGCTGGGACAACAAAAGAAGAATTGTGGCTTACTATTGGACTTATTGGACTTTTTATTCTTTTTTTCAAAAAAAGGTATGTCTGGGGATTTCTTATAAGTGCTGTTGCACTTAGTATATTTTATTATCTTTTCTGGCACGCAATTCCTGCAGCTAGGGGAGGCAGCCATTTTGCGCTTAGTTATTATTCTGACTTCGGGACAACGCAAGGCGAGGTTATTAAAACAATTCTTCTGTCTCCTTGGAAAATTATTCAAACGCTTCTATCTAATGGAAACCCCAGATTCTTGCTGCAAATTTTCTCTCCACTAGGGTTTTTGTCCATCTTTTCTCCTCTTTTTCTCTTTTTTGCTGGGGGAGACTTTGCAATAAGCTTACTGTCTCAAAATGCGCAACTGCATAATATTGCTTACCAGTATACTGCATCGCTTACGCCATTTATTTTTCTTTCCAGTATGTATGGCTTTATTTTTCTTGCAAGTAAAATAAAGAGAATAACCAGCACAACACTTGCAACTATTTTTCTGTGTATTGGTATACTCTGTGCATATCTTTTTGGCCCATTGCCAGGGGGGATACGATTTAATCATGCAATGTTTACCGAGCAATTGCCCTATGCAAAGGATATAGACACATTTCTTGCATCTATCCCAAGACGCTACAGTGTTGCAAGCTCTAATAACGTAGGGTCTCATCTTTCTCATAGACAACGTATTTATACTATTCCTAATGGACTGGATAGCGCAGACATTATTGTTATGCTCACGAATGACCAGTATGCCCAACCATCTCTTCTTGCACAAAAAGAAATGGTACTACAGCTTCAGCAAAATCCACAATATGTACAATTATTTCAATTGCAAGATTTTTCTGTATTTAAAAAGAAAAATGTTCCAATGGCATTACCAAGACCACAAAAAGGGATTTTTCCTCTATTTAAGGGAAATTGAAAAAGTGCATTATGCACTTTTTCATCCTGAGCTTGTCGAAGGATCTACTCCTTGTTTTTATTTTTTTGACAGTTTACCATTGGACATATGGTACACATTGTAAAAGCAAACGGTGAAAAAGAGGAATTCTCCGAGGAGAAAGTTGTTGCATCTATTGCACGTGCGGGAATTCCAGAAAATATGCAGCAAGAAGTCCTTGCTCACGTACTTTCTCAAGTCCACGAAGATATAAGTACAAAAGATATTTATAAGCATATTGTGGAATTTCTTGGGAAAAAGGAAGATCTTTACCACAAAGCAAAGTATAGTCTTAAACAAGCAATTATGGACCTAGGTCCAACTGGCTATCCATTTGAGGACTATCTTTCCACATTATTAACAGCGGAAGGATTCACAACAACAGTGCGAAATGTTTTACTTGGCAATTGTATTTCTCACGAAATTGATGTTATTGCCACGAAAGAAGAAGACAAACTTATGGTCGAGGCAAAATTCCATAATAGTACAGGAGTTAAGACAGATGTTCATGTTGCGCTCTACACTTATGCGCGTTTTGAAGATGTTGCCAAAAAGCATGGCTTTACCAAGCCTCTTCTTATTACCAATACCAAAATTACATTAGATGTTATTACGTATGCACAATGTGTTGGAATGGATGTTATTTCGTGGGACTATCCAGAAGGGAATTCGCTAAGGGAAATTGTGGATACTTATGGATTATTTCCAATTACCGCACTATCACGTCTTCCCAACACCTACAAGCAGGAGCTTTTAAAACAAGGGCATGTCTTATGTAAAGATATTGTAGAAAACCCTATGCTCATCAATCAACTAAGTCTTTCTGAAGAAGACAAACAGCATATCCTCACAGAGGCAAAAGCCTTGTCTCAAAAAGCTTCCTCTTGACTTACACTATAAGTTTTCTTAAAATACTTATCTATGTCAACTAATTATAGTGATAAAGAAGCAAGGGCGAGAGAGGAATATGAAAAGGTAAAAACTCTTGTTGCAACCGATTCAGACGCTCCTCAAACAAAACGAGACAGAAGGATATTACAGATGGATAGATTAGTAAGAAAATATCCTAACTTGGATCGAGATAGATATAGAGAGTTGCTTCAGCGGGAAGACAGAGCAAGACAGCTTTTTGCTTCTCTTGATCGTCGAACAAGGTTCTAATAGAGTTTTGCCAGCTCTATCCTATTCAACCTGTCTGCTAAAAATCCATTCGGGACGGTCGTTAATTTATCCGAATACAAAAGAAAGCCATTCCGGATAGTGTGGTCTCCAAATGTTTCATTAATGTGGTCTAGTGCAAGTTGTAAGTCTTCTTTTTTCCCTGCTTGGTCAAATAATGAGAGCGTAAGAGCATCGTTATCCTTAAGGTATCCTGCCCACACAGAAATTTGGCGGATGTACTGGGCATTACCAACGCACCGCAATAGTCCACTTTGCTTGAGGACATCAAACATATCCTTTCCACTGTCTACATAAAAATCCATTGTTTTATGTCCCCCATATGACATGTCACCGTGAAGATACACCCCAATACTTCGAGACTTTTTATGAAGCTTTCGAAGCTTAATACTTACTTCTTCTAAAAGCTCAAAAATAGTCTGCAGAATTACCCTTTTGTTGGTCTCATTTTTGGGTAAGCAATAATTTCGTCCAACGGATTTAGTCTCTATACGATTGCCAAAAGAGACTACCTCTGCATCGTCCCGAGCAAATGCAACATTATGAAGAAAAGTTGCCTCGTGTGGACCAAATTCTGCCTCCAGTGCCTTGAAGGGGATAGTCCTCAGGTCCAAAAGATTTTTTACCCCCAACATATGCAAGCGCTTTTCTATACGAAATCCTATCCCACACACATCGGTAAGGGACGACTTGGCAAAGACGCTATCTACATTGTCCTTGGTAATATACGTAACCCCATTAGGCTTTTCTAGGCCACTAGCCATTTTGGCTAACATCTTATTATGAGATACACCAACACTAACAGTAATAATATTTCCCATTTGTTTTCTAATATGGTCTTTTAAACGTCTTATCAGACTAGTTGTCCCGCCAAATAATTTTTGTGTAGACGTAATATCTAAGAATAGCTCGTCAATAGAAAATACTTCGAGGTAGGGGGAATAGAGCCGACAGATTTTGACAAATTGCTTGGAGATTTCAAAATACCTCACAAAATTGGCGGGAGTGGTAATTATTTGAGGACACACTTTTCGGGCTATGTAATAACTACTTCCACCCTTTACTCCCATTTTCTTTGCCTCCTTAGAGGCCGCAATAATAGCGCTCCTACTATTGGCAGCAGTAACGCCAATTGGCTTGTCCCGAAGCTCTGGATGGTCTTGCTGCTCCACGCTAGCAAAAAAAGAATCAAAGTCTATGTGCAAAATCGTCTTCATAGTACGATCGTACTATTTAGATGCACATTAAACAAGAAGACAAACTATATCAAAGATATCTCATAGTTGACTTTTACACTAAAAAAAAGTATAAATCTCTTATGGCTTATACAACTTCAGAGCTCTATGCAGCAGGCAGAAAAGGAAGACAAAAATTAGCAAATGAACTCGCCGCCGAAATCGAAGGCGCTTTACCACAAGCTTCAATGGGTGAAGGAAAAAAGAAAGTTACTGTTATAGGAAATGAAAAGACAGATAGTATAGTTATTAGGAGAAGTGCTATACGCGGAAGAATTTTAATTGAAGGACTCGCTCCAGTTCCACAAGGATGGTCAAAAGACATGGGATGGATGCCAGCAAATAGTCCAGCAGCAATACAAACAGCAGCAAGAGTAAGAGACGCAATACGGAGTTTTCCAGGCAAACGACCCTAACTATAACCCGTAACTACTTAAAGGAGCATTGCCAATATGAAGTCTAGGAAGAGCTAATATATTTCCTTCGCACTGATAAATTCCTGGAATAGTAGAAAATGCAGCTACAAATCCATTTTCTTTTACCAATTGCTGGACCCATCCAATTGTCTGTCCCGACCCATACGGATACACAAAAATAGGGGACGTTTTGCCTAGATTGTCTTGCAACTGCTTTTGGGCAGTCGTTATTTCGTAGGTATCTTTGTCTTTTGGACCTGCTCCCATAGAATAATGAGACCATGTGTGGTTGTAAACAAACATAAGCCCACTTCCAACCATTTGCTTAAGCTGGTCCCATGAAAAGTAGCTATTGGACCCTCCATTTCCCCCCAGGAGACCCGTAGGTACCATTAAATTACCAATAAGGTGATATTTTTGAAGGACTGGATAGGCATACGTGTAATTGTCTAAATAGGCATCATCCAGAGTAATTACCACAGATTTTCCAGGAAAAGCTGCATGAGTCTGAATAGCACTAACTAATGTATCTGCAGAAATTGCAGTGTACCCATGAGAGGCTAAATATCCCATTTGCTGATCAAAAATACCACTATCAACAGATAGAGATGTTTGCCCTTTTTGGACAGCATCTGCTTGGGGCTGTACATGGTGGTATAGAAGTACAGGGACAGGAAGACAAAAGCCTCCAGGGCGTGTAGGAGCTGTTGCAGCAGCTTCTTCGGCCAGCTTCTTAGAAAAAATGCTTAGGGGTCCTTTTTGGCAGGTATTATTTCCAACACACATTTTATACTGTTTTGCCTTACTAATAACAAAAGGAATATGTTGACTGAGTATACCTATACAAAATGCAGCACATAAGGAAAGGGCATAAAAAATAACCCAGTGCTTTCTCATAACCCTTATTATACTAAAAATTTAGGTTTTTGGCTGGAAACGTGGTATAATAGAGTGCAGCGCGACGAGCGCGATTTTTATACCTATATGGATAACCTTACATCAGAAAAAATTAGAAATGTCGCAGTTATTGCGCACGTTGACCATGGCAAAACCACTTTAGTAGATTTTCTTCTTAAGCAGTCCCATACGTTTCGAGAAAATGAAGAGGCAATGAATCAGACAACTATTTTGGATAGCAATCCCCTTGAGCGGGAAAGAGGCATTACTATTTTAGCCAAAAATACCGGACTTGTGTATAAAGACTTCAAAATAAATATTGTCGATACTCCAGGACACGCAGATTTTTCCGGAGAAGTCGAGCGTACACTCAACATGGCAGATGGAGCACTCTTAATTATTGATGCACAGGAAGGACCAATGCCTCAGACAAAATTTGTGTTAAAGAAAGCACTGGAGTTGGGACTACGAATTATTGTAGTTATTAACAAAATCGATAAAGCACTTGCAAATATTCCTCATACAATAGAAAAAACCCATGATTTATTTTTGGAGTTAGCAACAAAAGACGAGCAATTAGATTTTCCTGTACTCTACGCAATTGGAAGAGAAGGAAGAGCGGGACGCACCGAAGACGAAGCAAGAGTATCTGACAATCTCAATGTCCTATTTGAAGAAATAGTTAGCTTTATTCCAGCTCCAAAAGTTGCAGAAGGCGCATTCCAAATGCTTGTAACCTCTTTGGATTATGATTCTCATAAAGGCAAGCACACCATTGGAAGAATAAGTAGGGGAGTAGCTCTAAAAGGCATGAGCGTTGTTGTTACCAAGGCAGATGGGGCAAATAAGACAGGGAGAATAGAAACAATGTCTACGACATTAGGTCTTAAAAAGACAGAGCAACAAGAAGTCATTGCAGGAGAAATTGTTGACATTACTGGTATTACAGATTCAGAAATTGGAGATACCATTACCGATAGTAAGCAGGTAGAAGAATTACCACGAATCCACTTAGAAGAGCCAACCATAAAAGTTGCGATTGGACCAAATACTTCACCATTTGCGGGAAGAGAAGGAAAATTTACAACCAGCAGACAAATCTTAGAAAGACTTCAAAAAGAATTAGAAAGCAATGTTGCACTTAAATTGGACTCAACAGGAGACAAATATGTTGTCTCAGGAAGAGGAGAATTACATTTATCTGTCCTTATCGAGACCTTACGTCGAGAAGGGTACGAATTTGAGGTAAGTAAACCAATGGTTATTACCAAAAAAGTAGATGGAGTCGAAATGGAACCAGTTGAGGATGCCATTATTGATATTCCCGATGCATATGTTGGTGCTATTACTCAGGAATTGGGACAGAGAAAAGGTACTATGACTAATATGGAATCCTATGGGAAAGGAAACACAAGACTTGAATATACTATTGCCTCTAAAAATCTTCTTGGTATGCGAAGCGACTTACTTACCCAAACAAAAGGCACCTCTATTATTAATACCATGTTTAATGGGTACCAACCACTTACCCCAAATATAGAAAAATTGCGAAATGGTGTGCTCATTGCATCCGAAGCAGGAGATATTTTGGCATATGGCTTGGGGAATGCACAAGAAAGAGGCATAACCTTCTTTGAGCCAAGTACGCCAGTGTATGAAGGAATGATAATTGGAATGAATTCCAGAAAAGACGATATAGAAGTAAATGTTACCAAAGAAAAAAAGCAGACCAATATGCGCTCTAAAGGAGAAGGCGTCAAGCTTGTCCTAACACCTCCAACCATAATGAGTCTTGAGCAATATTTAGACTTCTTGGAAGATGACGAATTATTGGAAGTAACACCAAAGAATTTAAGACCTCGAAAAAAATACCTTACAAAAATAGACAGAGTCCGTGCAAGTCGTTAACCCCTCTTTTTCCTGACAGGTCTTACTATTGCATTCTTTGCTCCATTATGGTTCGCTTGATTAAGCGTTGCATGGCGAAAAAAGATAGGGAGAAAAAGAGGCAAAGGGATTCTTCTGATGGTCCCGAGATGCATCGTCGTGGTCTTTTTACTACAGCAGCCAAACTAGCAGGACTTGAAGCAGTTAGAGAGATAACTCAAGGAACAGATACCGTAGTAGGCATTGCAAATAGAGGTGCACATAGAGTTTTGGATGCAATTATCGAGCATGAAGAGCCTGTTCCTGCAGATTTGCAACGAAATACAACTCTTACGAGGACAGGTCGAAATAAAGTGTACGGCTATGGTCATAGCATAATGGCAGGGGTAAGAGCAGATGATGTTCCTATAGTTGCGAGAGTTGGAACAGACTTGAGACAAGAAGGACTTCGGGTCGATACAATCTCTGAGGCAGTACCAGGAAGTACAGTAAATGAATTAGGCAGTCAATTGGATAATGCAATAAAACATGGTAGAATTCCGCCAAAAGAAGAAGGTGAAAAAAGAGATGTTCAATTGTGGACTGGCGGAAATGAAGTCCCTCCATCAACAGTTGCAGCCTTAAACTCTCTTCGGCAAAATCCCTTACAACCAGGCAAATGGAGACAACTTCGCGAAGAAACACAACAGCTTAACCAAAACTATAGAGATCAATTTACCACTCATGGCACACGGATAGTCAGGGAAACAGAAGCAGATTCCCTCACAGCGTATGGATTCCCAGACCTGACACGCGCACAAAGGATTGGACAAACAGATGTAAAAACAGGTGAATCCTCAACCCTTATTGTTGACGATAATTCACTAAGCGCTAAAGCGGTGAAAGCAGCAGCAAAAATGGCCATGAATTCACTCAACAGAACAATGTATCAAGCAACAAGAAAAGTGCGCGACGTCACAGGCATCGAAGCAACAGGGATAAATCCTAATTCTGTTATTACACCAAGTAGCTTTGAAAATCCTGAAGGTATTCATGATCAGCACATTAATGCGCGAACAGCTGGAGATGTAGCGCGACTTCGGGTAAGACGTTATAACATTGAAGAATAATCTACTCAGCTTTCTTGACTTTTCCCAAAAAAGGGCGCTTACTCAAAGAGGATAACGGGAGGGGGTGATACAGAATGAATAATAAATGGCTTCATATCGTTGCATATTTGCTTCTTTTTGTTGGAGGACTTAATTGGGGCTTAGTTGGTCTTTTAAATGTGAATGTTGTTATGTGGCTCCTTGGTAGTTGGCCAATGGTAGAAAAAGCAGTATATGTATTAGTAGGTGTTGCGGCAGTATGGGTAATGTTTACTCATATGTCAGACTGTAAGGTCTGTAGTAAGAAATAATTTTTTTTCTTTTGCTTTCTCGTCCTGCTCTGGCGGGACGAGAATCGTTTTACGAAGTAGTCCAATTTGTTACAATAGTAATATGGAAAGAAGACCAACTCACCCCACCAAACCCAAAGAGGTAGTACAACGACCTACTCCAGAGCCTACTACGCAACCAACTTCTCTTGCTGAAAGACCATTTCCTTTTTGGCGTATTTTTATTTTGCGAAGTATTGGGAATTTTGTTGTACTTTTTGCACTTTTTGGCATAAGTATGACCATTGGTCCAGCACTTTTTTACGAATTACGCTTTCAAGTAGATTCAATAACTGGTGTCAAGTATGTAGTAGCAGAACAAATACCAAGCAAGCTGGGGAAAATCTCAAGTGGCAATACCCAAATTCTTACACCACCAGATACGTACTTTAGCATTGTTATTCCACGAATTGGTGCTGCCTCGCGTGTACTTATTAATGTAGACCCTAATAACGAGACAGAGTATTTGCAGGCACTGCAAAAAGGTATCGCTCATGCAAAGGGAAGTGTATTTCCAGGCATGCCTGGAACAAGCTTTTATTTTGCCCACTCCACAGATAGCTTTTGGAATGTAGGGCGGTACAATGCAGTCTTTTATCTACTTAAGGATATGCAGGTTAATGACGATATTTACCTTTTCTTTAAAAATTACCGTTACAATTATAAAGTTACTCAGACAGAAATACTGGATGCCAATGACGTAAGTTTGCTTGTTAATGCACAAAAGGATAAAGAAGAAAAAATTGTGCTGCAGACCTGTTGGCCACCAGGTACCACCTGGAAAAGATTTATTGTTGTTGCCAAGCCAATAAAATCATAACCTGTTGATGTTTAGTCAATATTTTTCTATACTTTCCTTATGTGGTTTTTGAAAAAAAGAGGACGAGAGCAAGCTCCTTCAAATGTAATAGGGGGCATAGTCCGCGAAAAAACACAGGAAGATGCAAATAAAGCAGCAATAAGAGAAGGTGCACCGCCTGGTGTTCAAACACTGTATAGTGGTAGCGTAAATCGGCCCAGAAGACCTTATAGCGCAAGATGGACATGGAGTACGCATCCATACCGTCCTAGATCACACAATGATGGTCCTGACGATGGAAATAATCCTACCGCTGCATAGATTACTTATTATTTTCTCCCCATTCGGACAATTGTCTAAAAATTTCCTTAAGATGAGAGCCCTTTTTTGTAAGAGAATATTCCACATGCAAGGGTACTTCTGCAAATACGTGTTTTGTTACTATACCTTCTTTCTCCAGTTGAGTAAGTCGTACAGAGAGTGTTTTGGGACTTATACCACTTAATTCTCGCTGTAATTCTCCAAATCGCTTCGTACCTTCACAAAGAGTGCGAAGAATAAGCATTGTCCATTTACCACTCATAACCTTTAAGGTCTTTACAACAGGACTGTTGGGAGATGTCATTTGCACACCAGGACACATAATAGTAATAGTATATCATACTACTATACTTTTTGTAAGTACTTTACATAATGAAGTAATAGATATATACTAAATTATAATGAACACTACTTGGACACAACTTCCCGACAAGAAAATAATCGACACTGTACTAACATCTCTTTCTGAAAATGGGTTTAATCCTATTTTCGCAGAAACAATAGAAGAAGCAAAAGAAAAAGCACTTTCCCTTATCCCAAAAGGTGCAGAAGTTATGACAATGACTTCAGAAACCCTGAGGACCATCGGGCTAGACAGCATTCTGAATGAATCAGGCGATTATGATTCTGTCAGAGCAAAGCTTGTTAAAATGGACAGAACAACTCAAGGAAATGAAATGCGTAAATTAGGATCCGCGCCCGACTATGCCATTGGAAGTGTCCATGCAGTTACACAAGATGGTCATGTCCTTATTGCATCCCGCACAGGTAGTCAGCTACCAGCGTATGTATATGGAGCAGGAAAAGTGATTTGGGTTGTCGGTACTCAAAAAATTGTAAAAGATATTGAAGAGGGGAAGAAAAGAATTTTTCAGCATACTCTCCCTTTGGAATCCGAACGAGCAAATAAAGCGTATCATATGACGTCGGGAAGTCAGGTCGACAAACTGCTTACATACTATAAAGAAGTTAATCCTACACGAATTACCCTTATTCTTGTTAACCAACCTTTGGGATTTTAAGTAAAAGAGGCTTATTTTCTTGCCATAAGAGCATAGGCATGACAACACAGACTAATTGCTAAAAGAATTAACGCCCAACGAAGTGGATGAGGATAGGCAAGAGGTGCTGCAATTACAATTCCAAGTCCGATTCCTCCAATAAGATGGGTAAGAGCATTAAATTCCACATGATGGCCAAAATAAGCAAATGCTTTTTTTCTATATTTGAAAAAAGATTTAAGCATACTTTCACTATAGAGTGATTTTTACCTTTTTGTCAATCGACTCCTAGTAATTACTTTTTTGCTTCTAATTTTTCCAGTCTCTTTAAAATATCCAGCATAAGATTTTGCTGATTTTCTAAGTGAAGTAAAATTGTTTCTATTTCTTTTTCTGCTTTCTTATCTGTCTGATAATCATGATCTGCACGAAGCTCGGCATGCTTCCCTTGGATGTTTTGCCCTACCATAATAAGAGGCATTAAATGAATTTGGATAAGATTGGAAATAAATAGCCACAAAACAAAGGCAGGAAAAGGGTCAAACCGTAGAGAAATGGGTGCCAAAACATTCCATCCTAGCCACAAAATGGTCCATGTAAGGATAACAAAGAAAAATCCCATTGTCCCAATACGCTCTGTAATAAATAGGGCTAATTTTTCCACAGAAGAAAGATTATTTCTGTGAATAGTATTTACATTCTCAATAGGGCGCGCTGTACTTTTAATGTCTTCTAAAGAGGGAATTACTTTTTGCATACTCATACAAAAAGTGTAACACACTAGACATGAGTATGCACAAAAAGAAGCATTCCTTTTGCAAAGGATACTTCTGCGCTATCCTCGGTAAAGACATTACTGATTCCTCGAGGCAAACCAAAGTAGAGTGTTTCATTTCTTAAAGGATAGTAGAGATTTTTTGTCGTAATTCCCGTTACTTCTGGTGAAAGGGGTATAAGAGAGAGTAAATCTCCTTTTTTTCCAGATAGACTAACTTTTGCAGGACCTTTTTCTACCCAAGATACCTGATTGCCATTTATGAA
>DASQJJ010000017.1:0-3636 GCA_035631115.1 Candidatus Eiseniibacteriota bacterium | reverse complement strand
ATGAAAAATGTTGGAACGCTTATTGTTGCTGTGAGGAGCAGATTTGCTATAACATGGTCAAATCTATCGCCACTATTTCCACCCAACAGGGTTATCTTTTTTGCACCTTGCTCTATAGCGTACTGCACTGCAAGCTCGGTATCTGTCTGGTCTTTTTCCTGGGAATCGTGAGGATTTCGATTGGGATTGGAGAGTAGAGTAGTTGGCAAGTTGACAAATTGTGTCCCATGTTTTTCTATGGTGACTTTTGTACTTGCACTAATTGAATCCAAATCCCCCAACACCGCAGAGGGATATATATTATTTTGCAGCGCGTATTCGGCACCACTATCTGCTGCCAAAATCATATCTGCCTCTTGAATAGCTTTTTGCGTAAGATTGCTTTTTATAAATTCTCCACCAGTAAAAATAACAATATTCATCTAAAAATACTTCTCCTTGATCTTCCTCTCCTTTCAGGAGAGGATTGTGGTGAGGTTGTGCTTGCACGGGTCATTATCTCATTTAACGGGCTTGACAACAGCATGAATCATAAAAGACGAGCTTGTAGATACACCTTGGACTGCTGCAGTTGGCACGACAGAAGTGGGCACAGAAGGAGAAAGTCGTGGAGTTGGCTCGACTGTAGGTGTTGGTGTGGGAAGCGTAGGTTGTATATGCGTTGGTGCAAGCATTTTTACATAAAATATCACCCCTAGAATAAGCAAAAGGGCAAAAAAGATACTTATCAAGACAAGAAATTGTACATTCTTAAAAGATGGAACTTCATAGCTAAATATTTTTTCCTGCTGCTCAATTCCAAATGGCAAAAAATATTGCTTGAGTTGGGGAAGCTTTTTAAAAATAACTTCTTGATTAAATTTTTCTTTCAGTTGGGGAAGTTTTTCTTCTAAAATGGGCAAGGGGACAACTCCCAAGACGGAAAATTGTGCCTCTTGAAGATTGTTTATCAAACGCTCAAAGAAGTCTTTATTAGCTGCAACGATAAGTGTTTTGGTATTAAAATTATATGTCTTAGTAACAATATGATGCAGAGGCACCATATCAAGAAATTTTTCTTCTTCGACGTGCTGGAGAGATAGGGGAATATTTTCCAATTGCTTTTCCAGAATAATATCTTTTCCCAAAAGAATAAGAATATTCATTGGTTGCACTTCGTTTGTGGTTATAAAAGTTGTAAGGAGTTGCTCGAATTTATCAACAGCAACAATTTCCATATTTGCAACAATATCTTGCGGAAATAGCATAATAAGAGGCTCTGTAAGATGTGCTGCGTACAGACTCCCTTTATCTTTCTCTATATAAAAAAGTCCAATATTTTTATTTTTCTTTTGTGTATCCATTTTTATTGCTCCTTCCAAGAAGTAATACTAAGAGGACCTGTTGTGTAAGATCCTACTGCTCGAATTACTCTTGTTGTTGTACCATTAGTACCTGTAGAGGTAATTGTATCAGTTTTGGCAGCACCATCATATACAAAATGTATTGTTGCATTTCCTGTCCCAATTGGCATGGCTATGTCCGGTCCATTATATTGGGGATGCCTTAAGAGGTACAATGTACCATTTTCAATGCCGCTTTCTGCAACATAATATGCACTCAATCCTTGCTCTGCATTACTTGCCGATAATATATCTGCTGCAACAATAAGTGCAGCAGCAGAAATAACGGTAATTCCTATTACCATAAAAAATAAAAGTGTAATTAAGGATTGTCCGTCTTCTGATTTAAAAATTGAGAATTGAGAATTAAAAAAATTTTTCATATTTACCTCGTCTGTACTGTTGTCTGGAAATCTTGTGTTTGTTGTCCAATTCCGCTTCTGATTGTTTTACTTTTCAATGTAAAGCTTATTTGTACACTTTTTTTTGGATTTGGATCTTTTTGAGGATCAACGGGATTTCCCAATGTTGTAAAAGTAATAGTAGTAAGAGATGTCTCTGGACTATTCACGGGAAAAGCAATTCCACCAACAGTTATATTTAGATTGCCACTGCTGTCCAAACCATATTGAGTAACAACACCAACGAGACTAAGATGACACGTAGTAGATGCAGGAGTTGCTGTACATGAATTATTAGGAGACGCTGCAAGCAGGGGAAAAGTTATATCTGTTGAATTATGAATATCATAGGCTAATCTTGCCATAATATAGGCACCATCTGTATCCACACTAGACGTTGCTTGTGATTCAGAATGAGTGGAAAGAATGCTACTAAAAAGCTGCAACAAAATAACCAATAGTATGGAAAAAACACCCATGTATAATAGGAGTTCTATAATAGTAAATCCTGATTGTAAATTAATTTTTCTCATGGTGAATAACTAAATGTAACGTCGTATATATAGGGCGTTTGGCTAGTGTCATTTGTTGTTAACGTTGCTCTATATTGTAAGCATTGCCCTGGATTAGCATAACCCGTGCTTGTTTTAAAGGGAAGCGCTGTTGGGGGAGTGAAAGGATTTGGCGTAAAGTCTCCTGGACCAAACGGGACATCTTTGCAACACGTAACGCCTACTCCACAACTACCACCAGTAAGCCCAGGTTTTATAGAAATTTCGTACAGAATAGCTGTTGTACCAGGAATTGTCTGATCGTTTACCGAAAAGTAATTAAATGCTGCAGTATGACCTGCGTCAAATGTTCGAGATTGAAAGATTCCCGAAGGGGTATATAGCCCACCGGCTCCTCCTGCTCCACCCCTAATTATTTTTAATTCCGAAGACGCATCACCTGTAATTATATAAGAATAGGCGTCCCCATTACCTTGGAAAACAGAAGAAACACCATTCACTCCTGTCCCTATTGCCAATTTACCAACAGTACTATCTGCTGGATCACAATTGGAGAATTTATCGCTAATTACTTGGAATACTTGATACTGATATGTTCCCCCTGTCCCAACAACGATTGCCCTATTTTGGATAAAAGTAATTCCTTTTGGGGTCATTCCACTTGTACTTGTACTATCTAAAGGAGCAGGGATAGAACCTTTATTGCTGGTATTGAGAATAAAGACATTTTGTGCCGTAGCATTTGCAGTAATAAGATAGACTCGAGTTCCATCTGTACTTACAAATAAATCAACTGCCCCTTGTGCACTAAGACCTTTAGATCCAACTAGTGAAATGGTTTTCCCATCACTACTTACTTGAAAGATCTGCAATTGACTTGTTGTACTGGAAGATGCAACAAAAGCATAGTAAATATGACTAACAGGATCTTGAATAACTTTTACTTTATTTCCTGTACCTGTAATGGTAGCACTACCAAGGGGAGCACCGCGGTCACCTATTTTACTAGATACATCAAAGGTATACAGCTTACTTCCATCGGTCATATATCCAATATTGTTGTATACATAGACACTACT
Source organism: Candidatus Eiseniibacteriota bacterium (assembly GCA_035631115.1). Classification (GTDB taxonomy): domain Bacteria; phylum Patescibacteriota; class Microgenomatia; order Levybacterales; family UBA12049; genus DASQJJ01. The sequence goes on along the minus strand of DASQJJ010000017.1, from coordinate 262 downwards.
TCCTGTACCATTTCCCGGTGCATTAAACCACCCTGCTTCTTGATATTTTCCACCAACAACACTATTTAAATTGATAATATCTATTTCTTTGGAATTTGTGTCTGTTGCAAGATATGCATAATCTTTCTCTCCAAAAATACCATTTGTCTTAAATCCATCATAGGTATTTTGGAGCTGAGGATGTGGAGGATAAGTAGTTGTTACGGTAACTTTTGCGAAAGACACTCCAGATGCATTGTCTCCTGTTGCAGCAAATACTGTC
>DASQJJ010000016.1:0-15447 GCA_035631115.1 Candidatus Eiseniibacteriota bacterium | reverse complement strand
AAGAGCTACCAATTCAACGAAGTTAATGAGTGCCAAGAGTGGGAATGCAGACATATTTCTCTGAGGAGAAGTATAGCTGTCAATAACAGTAGAACATTTATCAAACGATAGTGCTGTTGCCCAATAGCAATCCGTAAAATCTGTATAAATACTTTGGGTATTTGCTTGACAAGCCGCTCCACACGCTCTAAATGTACTCAGTAAAGTAGCAATAACAGAGCTTTGGGGATTTTGCAATAACTTTCCTATTTCTGCAAATGACCAAGTCTCCAACACGATATGTGCATCTAGGGGATTTGAGGTTGTATTGTATTTTTTATCATCATACCCTAGATATTTATAGTTATTCCTTTGTTGAAATTCGTACAATTCAGTGTTATATATCTTCTGGGCCAGCCCAGTAAAGTTGGCATTGTTATTTACCTTTCCTGCTCTTGCCGCAACTAGTCCCATTAACACATTGGTATTTTTTACCAGTCTTCCTGCATCATATGGACTCGCTGAGTAATAAAAGTACAAACAATTACCACATGCAGTATCTATAGTCGATTTTGAGTTAGGGAGATAATCTTGAAGCTCTTGATTTACCGTCTGTAGGTAAATGGAATTACCTGTTGCTTCATAGACGTCCAAAAGCGCATTACCAACTAACCCATCTTGAAAAGCATAGACGGTATTTGCTGGATTGGTTGAAGGATTTGTCGTTGTACCATCTTGGAAAGCATCCCAAGCATATGGAAGCCCCCAACCCACCTTGCCATCGTTATTATCGTCTTTATGTGCAACAAAATAATCTGCAATTCTTACTGCATAGTTTTTGTATTTTTGAGATCTTGTTGGATCGATTGTCTTAAAAAATAGTGATCCCTTAGCCAAATTCATTGCGTAATAAGGGGTATCATTATAAGGTCTTTGTTGGTCAGTATGACTTAAAGGGTCACTACTTACCACACTATCAAGACTATTTTTGATAATTTGTATTGCGTTAGCATTTACTGTGGAAATGGTAGAAGTCTCTGATGATTTTGAATTATCTGCATGGGAGAATACATTTGTTTTCTGTGCAACGATTATTGGAGCTACTAAAATGACAGCAAACAAAAAAAGTAATGATATTTTTGCGTAGAGCTTTTGAGAAGAAAATTTTTGCCAGAAGATGCTTAATTTTTCATGCCAGATATTTCGTGGCATTTCTTCAAGAGAAATATGTACATTGTCTTCTTGCATGAGAGTAACCTACTTATAGTAAGACGCATAGAGCATAATAGTCAAGAAGCACAGCATCACTGCACACTATAATTTTCCACTTTTATATTTCCATTTTTCTGCCTCAACTATTATTTTTCTCATCATTGCAACTGTTTCGACAGGATGCTTTCCAATTGCTGTTTCTTCCGACAACATTACTGCAGAGCAGTTATCAAATACAGCATTCGCAACATCTGACACTTCGGCCCGAGTTGGCTCCAGATTTTCCACCATAGATAAGAGCATTTCCGTTGCGGCAATAAGAAATTTTCCTTCGGCCAGAGTCTTATACGTGAGGTCTTTTTGCAAAGGTGGTACTTTTTCCAATGTCTCAGCTTTTGCCAAATCTCCTCTCGCTATCATAATGCCATCTGACGCATGAAGAATTTCGTCAAAATTATTTACACCCTCTTTGGATTCTATTTTAGAAATAACATGTGCATTGGAAATTGTGCTACGAATTGCGTCTATCTTTTGTGTATCTTCTGCAAATGATAAAGCAACAATGCTAATATTATTTTTCTTTGCATAGCCTAAAAGGCTAAGATTTTTTATATCTAACATTACCTTAACGTCCCGGACTTTTTTTGTCTTTTCTACATTGATAAGAATACTGTCGTACTGACTCTCATCTCCATACGACGTGTTGATTCGAATATAATCAACTCCAGAGGCAATAAGATTAGCAAAAACTGTTGGCTCTAGTGTTGCAGGACCAATAGTTGCAATAATTTTTGTCTTAATTTCTTCCATTACTTATAAAGTATAACATGAAAACTTGCTTGTTCTTTGATATCCATCACAGAAGTAATGCTAGGTGCAGAAAAGGCTCAATTTATTCTTAAAACTTTTTTACGTTTCTTACAAATTCTTTATTTTCTTCTTACCCACAAGGCATAGCATTATTGTAATGAAAGGAGGTGACACATATGGGAGATATGTCAGGACGCGGTAGTAATCTCACAGACGAAGATCGCTCAAAGGGCGGTCAAAACTCTCACCAAGCTCAAGGAAGAGGTAATGATAGCTCTTCTGAAAGTTCAAGTAGTTCTGGAAGTACGAGAGGCGGTACTTCTGAGCAACATGCCGAGGCAGGCAGAATGGGGGGCAGTAAATAACGTTCCTATTTGTATAGATGCTTCCTAGCATCTATACAAGAATTTATTAGACATCAATTATATACCATGCCTAACGAACAACAAGTAACACAACCTGTTGGGGAAGCAAAACAATTATGGAATCTACCAATTGCTGAAATAACAGGAATCATGATTGAAGTAAGAGGACGAACAAAAGTAAATAAATTACTTAAGAATGGCTGGATATTGCTTCATGTGTATACGCTCAATTACCGTGAAGATGGCATATGGAGAGAAAGGCCCATGGCCATTTTGGGAAGACTAAAGAATTAATACGAATACTATGCAACCAGCGCAAAATCAAGCTCCACCAGGAAAAGAGGAAACAATGATTCCTCACCCTCAAAGTGAAAATCCTTCATATACCCCATCTGGAAAATTTAAAAATAAAGTTGTTCTCATTACTGGAGCAGATAGTGGAATTGGCAAAGCAACAGCAATAGACTTTGCAAAAGAAGGAGCAGATATTGTAATTATATATCTTGATTCAGACGAGGATGCCAACGCAACAAAAAGTCGTATTGATGAAATTGGACAGAAGTGTTTATTGCTAAAAGGCGATATAGGCAAGAAAGAATTTTGCGAGAAAGCAGTGAGCCAGACAAAAGACACATTAGGTGCAATAGATATCCTTATCAATAATGCAGGAGAACAACGAACTCAAGAAAATTTTGAAAATATTTCCGAAGAACAACTAAGACATACCTTCCAAACAAATATTTTCGGTATGTTTTTTATGACACAAGCTGTACTTCCATATTTAAAAGAGGGAAGCAGCATTATTAATACTGCTTCCATTACTGCCTACCAAGGAAGAAAACAATTAATTGACTATTCATCTACAAAAGGTGCCATTGTAAGCTTTACTCGGGCACTTTCGCAAAATTTGGTAAAAAAGGGTATTCGGGTAAATGCTGTTGCACCTGGCCCCATTTGGACCCCCCTTATTGTTTCTACTTTCCCCAAAGAAAAAATTCCTGAATTTGGTAAAAATACTCCTATGGGAAGACCTGGACAGCCGTATGAAGTGGCTTCATGCTTTATCTTTCTAGCAAGCGATGACGCTTCCTACATTACGGGTCAGACAATTCATGTAAATGGAGGAGAAATAGTCAATGGATAACTCTTTTTCTATTTCTCTAACTTCACTTTTTTCTTGAGTATGATACTCTAAGAGAGATGGATAAAGAAATAGAAGCCTTGCTTATACCAAATCAAAGGGCAACGACTTTTCTCCAGACTACTGCAATCCTAGGCTGTACTATTGTCGTTGGAATAGGACTTGTATGTCTTTTAACTCGTCAATTTATAAATCCTTTCTCCGCAATTAGTTTTGCAACAGCAGGAAGCACTGCGTTGTGGCAAATACAAAATAGAGACAGAATGAATCTATGGAAGCATATAGTCAGCTTGATTTTAATTGGTGTAACCATTTGCATTGGTACTCTTGCAAATAGTACCTTTCTTTTTATTGGGGTTGCATTAATATTTTCTCAATTTCCCCATAAAAGGTATTTTAGTCGTATCGCCCAAATACTTATTCTTTTAGTAGCTGCAATGAGTATGTTTGCAAATATTGGATATGTATACCATGCACTTTCGCTCTCCGCAATTATTTCTTTCGCACCAATGCCATTATCATTATCTGTTACTTTTACTATTTTGTGCATTGCGCTGCTTTCTGCAATCTCCAACCATGGATATATTAAAATTCTCACAAAAAATTCACCCAGCAGTAGATTGGCACTTCGTCTTATTTTTACTACACTTACGCTTCCTGCAATTCTTGGATATGGGGTACTTATGGGGCAACAATTCCATCTTTTCGACGAATCAACAGCAGTAGCACTTCTTGTTATTGTAATCATGTTACTTTTTTCAATACTCGTATGGATAAACTCAAGACAACTACAAAAACAGGAATTAGAAAATCTTATTATTAAGAGTGAGTTGGAAAAAGAAAATATTACGTTAAAAGTAAATGCAGAACAACTTGCCAAAAAAGCACTTGAGCTGGAAGAGAAAAAAGGAGAATCCTACGAAGTCCTTATGGCGGGAAGTCTTCGTCAAGGACTAGAAAAACCAAACATGGGAGACTAGGGAGTGCTTATTCTTCTAACCACTCTGTGTCCTCATCGTTTTCCGGCACATTAATTTTAAAAACAACTAACCTAAAATCTTCATTTGTTTTATTCCAAAGTTGATGCGTATCTCCTGGACTTGCTATAAATGCGTCACCTGGATGTGCAATAAATTCCTCATTATTAATAAAAATGGATGTCTCTCCCTGAAGGACATACCAGACTTCTGTTAATTTAAAATGCTTATGTAGCCGCTGCTTGGTTTGAGAAGGAATGACTATTTCCTGAAGAAGATGACCCTTTTCCAAAAAATCTGCCAGTGAAAATATAACTTTTTTAGAGTAATCCTTTTTTACAACTATCTCTCCAGCTGTATGATTTTTATACTTCATACTGAAATTATATCATTTCAAGCATCTATCCAACAATTTCGATTGCTCAAGCCTGGGAAATTGGGTATAATAGACCGTATCTTGCAGAGTCTGTTTAGGGAGGATAAAACAAGAAAATTACTATTGCTGGATCGTCTAATGGTAGGACAACGGACTTTGGATCCGTTTATTCAGGTTCGAATCCTGGTCCAGCAGCTTCATTTTATGAAAATAATGATTTCTGGTAGTATGGCATTTGCCAAAGAAATGGTTGAGACCAAAAAAGAGCTTGAGAAGATGGGATATAATGTTGGCTTACCCTTTGAAACAGAAGTTCATGTAGAAAAGCCAGAATTTGTTGACGATCTTTCAGGCAATCTACAATACTGCATAGATAATGATGTTATTTGGAAATCATTTGATTATATTGCTCATGCAGACGCTGTTTTAGTTCTCAATCATCCACGGAAAGGGGTATCTGGATATATAGGTACATCGACTCTTATGGAAATAGCTATAGCATATTATTTTCATAAAAAAATTTACCTGCTCAATCCAATTCCACACTTTGATGAAGTAAGATGGGCACACGAAATCACCATTATGCAACCTGTCATATTGCATGGAGATCTTAAAAAGATTATTTAGATAATGAGCAAGATAATAGAGAGAGAAAAAGGTATTATTGCGCTTATTTTCGTATCCTTATTTTTTGCTTCCATGGGAATATTTGCAAGGTATTTGCAGTTTGATTTTACTATTCTGCAACAGACATATCTTCGTGTTATTGCAGCATTTTTTCTTAGTATTATTTTCTTTTACAAAGACCTGCATTTCCAAAAATTTATACAACTCTCTTATAGAGAATGGGTGCTCCTTCTTTTCCGAGCCATTACATGGTACGTAATTGGCGTTACTTTTCTTAGCCAGGCATTTATTACAACAGTATACAGTAATGTTGCATTTATTGAATCATTACCCTTAACAGCATTTTTTGGATTTTTACTTCTTCGAGAAAAAATAACATTTAGAAAACTTATATATGTTGCAATTGGATTTTTAGGAGTAGTTGTTATTGCTGTTAAGGATTATTCACATCTTTTTACGTGGGGGCATGGAGAATTGTTTGCGCTTGTTTCCACTATCGCTTTTGCAATAAATTATGTTTCTCGCAAATGGCAGGGGGAGACACTCAATAATAAAGAGATAGCAATTGGTATGTTTTTTATAAGTGGTATTTTACTTGTCGCTACGTCTTTTTTCTTTCATGAAAGCTTGCCAAGAATTGAAAGCTTTTCTCCCTTTATAGGAATCATTCTCATACTAGCGGGAGCATTTAATGTAATGAATGTTGTCCTTATTAATTTTGGCTTTCAAAAAGTTGAGGCAGTTATTGCGGGCAATATTCTTATGCTAGAGGTATTATTTGCTCTTGCTATTGGATTCCTCTTTTTCGGGGAGATTCCACAGGTAAAAGATATCGCTGGAGGAATTCTGATTCTTTTTAGTGCATATATGATAAATACGTTATCTTAGGGGAAATTATGGGTGCTTGGCATATCTACCCATAAGAGTTGTTTTGTCCACAATGTGATTCTTTATAGCATCAAGCACTTCAGCCTTATCTGCACCATCTGGTAAATTTACTGTCCCATCCAGAGCGTATAATGTAAAAATATATCTGTGTGTTCCAGTGGGAGGGCAAGGAGCAACATATTCTGTCTCTCCAGTTGAAGAAAGTCCCTGCATTGCGTTTGCAGGTACACCTTTTTCTGGAATTGTGGTAGTGTTTGCAGGAATGTTATACACAACCCAATGCGTGAATGTCCCACCTGGAGCATCCGGATCCTCTACAATAAGTGCCAAGCTTTGTGTATTTCCCGGAACATCTGCAATTTCCAGTGGTGGATTTACTGCCATACCATCACAGGTATACACAGATGGGATAAGTCCATTGTCAATAAATGCACTACTGCTCAGACGTATCATATGTTTTAGTGTAATATATTCTTGAAATTTTGCAATAAGATCTTGCTGGTATATAAAATATCCAAGTCCCAACAGAAGAAGAATGAAAATTGCCAATCTATTCATATGTGCATATACTACATCAAAATGATTTCTATACTTATTCCTTTCCTTTTTCTTACATAATTATTACAGTATATGTATTGTATTATGTAAGAAAATAAAACCTAATAGATAATGAATTCATTACATCATTTATTGGCATCACTTAATCCTTTGTATCGATTGGGGGAGAGGAAATATTCGAGTAAATCTCCATTTTTTACCATACTCATTGCCTGCATCTGCATAGAAGTATATATTCATTTAATTGTAAAAAATGTAGCAAGTCTTGGCCTTTTAGCAATAATTATTCCTGTATCCCTTATTGTTTATTTTGCAGCACGAGATGGAATTTTAGGCGGTCTCATTGTAAGCACTATTACCATTGGCTACTACTTCTATATTATTTTTAGCCTCCGATATACTGGACTGCAATATGATAGTGCTGTAGCAACAACAATTATTTTAGGAGTAGTATATTTGCTTTTAGCATTTGTTATTGGTTGGTTAAAGCAAAATATTGATGCACTTGTGGAAAAAGAAAAAAAGGCAAGATATATAGCAGAAGAAGGTAAACTACGATTACAAACAATCTTGGCGCAACTTCCTGTTGGTGTAATTATGTTAGATGGAGAAGAAAAAAAGTTTGAGGCCAACAAAGAAATGGAAAAAATTATTGGGAAAAAAGTAAATACAGCAACTTTTCGCAATAAAAATTATATCCCTTCTTTTTTGTACAATTCATATCAATCTCTCTCACCAACTGAATGGCCAATACTTCGGGCATTTCGCACAGGAGAAATTATCTTTGAAGAAGAAATAGAATATGTGCGAAGCGACAAAAAGCGTATATTTCTCATGACTAATGCAGCACCGATAAAAAATTTGCAAGGAAAAATAGTTGCTGCTGTTTCTACAATGTATGACATAACCCAATTAAAAGAATCAGAGGCAAGAAAAGATGATTTTATCAATATGGCCTCTCACGAACTTAAAACTCCCATAACAAGCATGATGCTGTATCTTGATACTCTTATTTCCATGGCAAAAAATCAGGACTACAAGAAAATTAAGCAAATTACCGGCGATATTAAAAGACAAACAGAAAGATTGCAAAAATTGACCAAAGATTTACTTGATGTTTCCCTCATTCAAACAGGGAATTTAACATTCAACAAGGAAAAGTTTTCTTTAAATAATTTACTTTCCACGACAATTGCAACACTTCGCAAAACCACATCCCAAAAAATTGTACTTTCGCTTAAAAAATCAATTGTAGTGAATGCAGACAAGCTTCGTATTGAGCAAGTTGTTACCAATCTTGTAAATAATGCTTTGAAATATTCTCAGGGAAGGGGAAGTATTGTTGTATCCCTACATAAAGAAGACGATAAAGCAGTTGTGAGTGTAAAAGATTTAGGAATTGGAATTTCTGAGAGTCAGCAAAAAAATATTTTTGATAAGTTGTACCGGGTAAGAGAAAATAGAGGAAATACATTTCCTGGGTTTGGGATGGGACTCTATATCGCCAAAGAAATAATTAATGGTCACGCGGGAGATATATGGGTGAAAAGTAAGAAAGGAGAAGGGGCAACATTTTACTTTAGTTTGCCCTTGAGAAAAAACTGATGAAAGATAATAAAAAAATTTTACTTGTTGATGACGATGAAGGTATTTTGGATGCTGTCTCTATGGTCTTGGAAGATACAGGGTATCAGGTAGATATTTGCTCTGATAGTAAAAAAATTTATACAAAAATACATAAGAATCCACCAGACCTCATTCTTTTAGATTTATTATTATCTGGGCAGGACGGGAGAGAAATTTATAAAAAATTAAAAAACGATAACAAAACCAAAAATATTCCGGTTGTTATTATTTCTGCACACCACCAAGGAAAAAGAAGTATTAATTTGTCTCAATTGGATAGCTTTTTAGCAAAACCCTTCGAGAGAGAAGAATTGATTAGAAAAATAGCAGAATACATACACGAATAAAACATTACACAATTATTACAAATTTTTATATTATTTTTCATGGAAGAAATGTATTCTGACAGTATGAAAGGTATCTGGAAATTCATTCAGAAAATTCTACCCAAGGAATTCGTTCGGTTTTACACCGTAATATGAATGTAATACGAAAAACAGTTGTCCTACGGGATACACCAACTAATACCGTAACGTATGAGAAGAAAAAAGTTATTTTTAAGTCATATCAAATTATTTGGTATGTTGTTGGTCTTTTAGAAATACTTTTGGGATTTCGATTTGTCTTACGAGTTGTTGGGGCAAATCCATACAGCATTTTTGCTTCTTTTATTTACAATCTTTCTTATCCATTTGTTTTTCCTTTTCAGGGAATTTTGGCAACACCATACTCGGGAGGAAATGTAGTAGAATGGTTTACTCTTATTGCAATGGTTGTGTATCTGGTACTTGCGTATATTCTTATTGAATTCTTGCAGCTTATAAAGCCTGTCTCCCAAGACGAGGTGGAGCAAGGGACAGAAGAATAAGAAACGCAAGGCACCCGTAATAGAATCTCGATGTTTACTTTTTTTTGTTGACTTACTATTATTGACATATGTCAGCAAGAATATCCACCCCAGATGCTCCCCCAACAGGTATCGGAAATTCTGAAGCAGCAAAAGATAATGCAACAAAAAGTGTTCCTCCAAAATCCCACCCTCATACAGTACTAAATACTCTCTCTCGATTGGGAAGTCTCTTGCGGTTTAACGAAGGGAGAAAAGCAATGGAACAGCTAGCAACTATCCCAATAAACTGTCCGCAAACTCAAGAGGGAAGACAACCGTCAGATTGGACAAGTCAAATGCTTATAACAAGAATTCTGAGAGATCTTAGTCTTACGGAATTTGGGAGAATTCCTACAGATACAGAGCCACTTCCTCAAACTCGAGCTGAAGGTAATCAACGATTAGCTTCTGCTCTAGCAACACTTTTGTCAAGCTTTCCTAATTCAGAAATGGACAGATTACAAGGAGAATTTCCACAGTTGGATTTTGACGAAGAAAACGGGAGGTATGATATTCCCAAACATATGGAAGAGTCTGGGTTTGATGAGATTCAAGCACCTATTGCTGTACAAACAGAACTTACTGAGCTTATGGAAAAGGCGATTGATGAAGTCGGAGGAGCAGAGCGAGCAATGATTCTTCTCCAATATCCTGGACTTGCCCAAACAGAAGACTTAGATAAAGTAAGACCTGTACGCGAAAGCTGGTTTCAAACAGCTTTGGATGCAAATACCTATGATCCTCAAATGGGATTGGGAATAACAGTAAAACTTGGAGAACAGATAGTAAGAGATATTTTGCGTGGACAAGGAACATGGGAAGATGTACTTTTTGCCTATGTAGATAGACCACAGATGAAAGAAGAAAAAAATCTTGTCGCAAAGCTCCATGCAGCACACAGACAAAGTCCAAGCATGCCTGAGGGACATTCTCATCCAGGTATGCAAACAACTATTCCTGATAGGCTATTTCAGGCCTTATGGAGACAGGAAACAGGTGAAGTAATGAAAACTGCATATGAAATGTCTAAATGGGCAGAAGAAGCAACAGGCAAACAGTTACCCACTATCGATGGTTTTACCGATGATTATGGAGTAGCAGTATATAATCCGGCAATTGCAGAACGACTGCAAGTTTTTTTTACCGATCCAGCATTTCAGCCATATGTACAGATAATGCTCAGGCTATATGAAGCATCAAGTACAGCCTTAGATTCATCAGAAGGTCTTTTATTACAAAGAGAGCAACGAGATTTCTATAACACCCGGAAACCAAGAGATGAAACAAAACCACTTCTAAAAGAAGAAACGCCAGAGGAAAAAATTGCTACCCTTATTGAAGGAGCTACATCGAGAGAGGCGCAGCGTTTAGCTCTTGCTGACAGTACAGGCATAAGATTTCCAACAAATCTTGGATATGTATTTACTAACCTTATGCGATATGGTGGCATGCTTGATCTTGAATATTCTGAAACTCAGTAACGATTTCCTAAAACGTCCTTCTTACTTGGTAATTTTCTTACTTCTTGGTATAATCGTATCTATTGCGGGCGTAGTTCACCGGCTAGAACGTCTCCTTGCCAAGGAGAAGGTAGTGGGTTCGATTCCCATCGCCCGCTCTCGTCTTTCGCCAAGGCTTCAGAGCAATTCACCTTTATTTGGATTTTGCAGCTCGGGTTCTTCGAAGATACGGCTTCTCACGACTTACAATTTCTGAATCTGCCATAAGGTCTTGTGCATACTTTACCAAAGGATCGGATGCATCTGATTCTTCTACAACGGCTATTTCCCGATTCATACCACTAAATGGACCTTTGGAAAAATTGGTTGAGCCAATAAGCGTCCTAGCGCTTCCATCTTCTCGTATCCATACTGCACCTTTTGCATGCAATTCTCCCTTAAGACCATCTTTTTTTCCAACATATTCATGTAAAACAACACCATGCTTGGTTATTCGTCTTGGCCAACCGGCAAAAAAAGGCTGGAATACTCTATCTCCAAAGCTTTTTGGATCTATTGGATTAAACAATTCATTCTCATAATTTTGGGAAATAATCAAATGCGTGTCCACGCCTCTTTTCGCAGCACGATTAAGCCGTCTTGTAAGAGACCAAATGCCAGGGTAGGGAGTAAAAGCAACAACCGTTTCTCCCGGCTTTGCTAACGTAAGCATGGAGAAAAGCTCGTCAGTTGCTTCTCGAGCCCCTCTTCTAAAAAACCATTTTGGAAAAAAACTATCTGTTAAGACAGCACTATCGTGTCCTTTTGGACCTTCTTCATAGACAAATCGTTGTCCTGGTTTTTCAGGATTTCTCACAATAGATCTATACCCATCTATAAAGACATCCCAGCTCAGACCATACTTTTTGAAATATTCCTTAACACTTCGCACGGAATAGACTCTCTCCCATTCCTGTGCATTATGGAATGTTTGCTCAAAATCATTCGCAATAAAGGGCACGGGCCCCTCGGTGCCGTGATACACTCTACCAACTTCTTTTCGGTCATTTTCATGATACTGTGCAATGTTTACACTCGTAATTAGTGCCATTGGGTTGGCATCTGGATGATTTTGAAGATCGCGTGCATCTATAGTAACCAGTTTTTTATGATCTCTGTGCAGTACATTAGAAAAAAGGTGAAGAGAGCTAACAATGGGATTTTGAGGAAACCAATTCGTTACTTTTACGTCTTCTAATGTTCCTTCGTCTTTCATTTCATTGAGAAGTTGATATGTCTCGTCACGCTTTTTTTGTGCATCTCCATTTCCTGCAATAAATTTGCCGTCATGGCGAAGACTAATAGAGTTATCTACCAAAAGTCGAATTTTTAAGTCTGGATTTTCCCTTTTTGCTACTGCTAGGGCACTGAGCACTTTCTTTCCAGTACTATCTGCTTCGAAGGTATAAAATTGCAAATCTATACTATGTTTTGCTTCACCAATCATTCCAATAAGTCTGGCAACCACTTCTTTTCCTGTGGTAAGGGTCTCAGAGGGAAGAGAAGGACGAAAGTGTTCGGGGCCTCTTGGAATTACAGGACCAGATGAGGATAACTTTTCTCTAGCCATAGTTATAGAAGTCTTAGAGTATAGGAATTTTTAAGAAAATGCAATGATTACTGGGTGCCTTCTGTCCAGGAAGATAAATATTTTTTCTGCTCGGGGGTTAGGGTATCTATGGTAATTCCCATGGATTGTAATTTAAGAGAAGCAACTTCTGCATCTAGCTCCTTGGAGAGTACGTATACTTTTGGCTCTAGTTTTCCTTTATTTTCTACAAACCACCTTGCAGCCAATGCCTGATTGGCAAAGGACATATCCATAACTTCGGCAGGATGTCCTTCTGCTGCTGCCAAATTAACTAGTCTTCCTTCTCCCAATACATATAATTTTTTACCATTTGGTAAGCTGTATTCATCTAGCTGGTTACGTATTCTTTTTTTGGACTTTTTATATTTTTCTAGTCCTGCCATGTCTATTTCCACATCAAAATGTCCTGAATTGGCAACGATTGCCCCGTCTTTCATTCCTTTCATATGAGCAAGAGACAACACATGCTTGTCTCCTGTTGCGCTTACAAAAATATCTCCTGTTTTTACTGCCTGCACCATTGTCATTACTCTAAATCCATCCATTGCAGCCTCGAGTGCTCGGACTGGGTCTACTTCTGTCACAATAACATTCGCACCCATTCCATGAGCCCTACTTGCAATTCCACGACTGCACCACCCATATCCTGCAACAACAACTGTTTTACCTGCCAGAAGTACATTGGTTGCCCGAATAATCCCATCTATGGTTGACTGCCCAGTACCATATTGGTTGTCGAATAAATGCTTTGTATCACTATCATTTACTGCAATGACTGGCAATTTAAGATAACCATCCTTCTCCATAGCTTTTAAACGTATTACTCCAGTCGTAGTTTCTTCAGATGAACCATAAAAATCCCATACAAAACTTTTTTTATCTTTAATTGTAATTTTTCCTTTTGCATTTTGAATTTTTAATTTGTGAATTTCATTTACAAGGTCTGCTCCATCATCCATAGTTATCTGGGGGTGGTAATCAAGTGCAGCATTAAGATGCTTATAATATGTCTTGCTGTCTTCTCCTTTTATTGCATAGGTATCTATGCCAAAATCTTTTACCAAAGATGCTGCAACACTATCCTGTGTCGAAAGGGGATTACTAGCACAGGCAACAACTGTTGCACCAGCTGCTTTAAGAGTAATTAGTAAGTTTGCTGTCTCAGAGGTAATGTGCAGACAGCAAGCAATAGTAAGTCCTTTTAAGGTCTTTGCTTTTGTAAAACGCTCGCGGATATTTTTAAGCACCGGCATATTTTGCCCAGACCATTCTATTTTTAATTTCCCCTCTGCTGCAAGGGAAAGATCTTTTACATCATAATTTTTTGTTTGCATAATTTTATTCTTCGAGGGAGCGAAGCGAATCGAGAAGTTGAGTTCTCGACTTTGCTCGAACAAGAACTTTACAACCTTATCATACTTCCAAAACTTTTTCTATACCTGTCTTGGAATTCTTTTAATGTGAAACTGTGTTCTTGTGTCCCAAAATGTTCTACAGTAAAGCCGGCCGCAACTGCTCCCATTTGTCCACAGGTTTGTAAATCAAAGCCACGCTGCAGTCCTGCTAAAAATCCAGATCTCCAACTGTCTCCAGCTCCTGTTGTAGATGCAACGCCCACATTTGGTATTGGTGCAATTGTGTAGACTTTTCCTTTGTCTACAATTGTCGCGCCTTTTTCGGAAAGAGTAGTAATAACAATTTTTTCTTTTTGTAATGTCTTCCAATTTTTTACCCGTTTGGCAATTACTTCCATTTCGTATTCGTTGCCAATTACATATGCTGCATTGGTAATGCCACGCGCTAAGTCCGCGTCACTTACCTGAGTAAGAATAAATCCGGGATCCAACATATAGGGAATATTCAGTGCTATACATTCATTTACAAAATGCATAGATCCTTCTGCGCCTTGAGGACCAATAAGAACTAGGTCATTTTTCGCTTGTCCTGAGCGGGACGTTTGGGTGGCGACATTTTTAAGAGGAAGCGTTTTCTTTTTTTCTGCTGCACCATAATAGTATCCCCAAATTTGGTTGTTGCTTTTATCTGTCATGGCAAATCCAGTTGCCGTTGCATCTTTTGCATCAACAAATACCTTATTTGTTGCAATACCAACTTTTGTAAATGCTTTTTTGTATTCGTCGAAGTCTTTTCCAACAGCCGTATAGAGAATATGAGGAGTCTTTAAAAGACCCAGACTGTAGCTAACATTTCCTGCAGTACCGCCTCGTCTTTTGGCGTATTTATTTACAATAAAAGAGAGATTAACGTTGTGGATGTGTTCTGGAAGAATGTGGTCTCCGAATTTGCCAGGAAACTCCATTATGTAATCCCAGGCAATAGTTCCAGTAATGATAAGCATTGGTGCTGAGAGAGTGAGTCGAACACTCATAGCCTGTTCTTCAGACAGGTGCCTTGACCACCTTGGCTATCTCAGCATATTTGCTATTTTAGCAAAAAGCGATTTGATTGGAAAGTAAAGAAAATTATTTTCCTAAATGTTCTTCCATTTTTACAAACCTGTCTTTTGGGAGAAGGGGGATCTCTAATCCTTCAAAGACCACCATATTAGGAGTTGGTACACCTTCTTTATAGAATAATTCATATTGTCCAGAGCTTTTATTAAAAATATTCATATTTTGTGTTGGGCAAATACTTAAAATCATTCCATCTACGGTTACTTCCATAACATAATGTTCATACACTTTATCGTGCCAATGGTTGAGGGGAAGGGTAATCTTATCCTTAATTTCCTTGAGGAATTCTTTAAATTTCTCATCATCCTTATTTACATCTAAATCAATCGCAATTTCCTGGACATTATCACTAATTCCATAGATATACCGAGTCAAACCTTCTGAAATACACCAACGAAAATTATATTTTGCAAAAATTGGGGAAATATAGTGTAA
>DASQJJ010000015.1:0-5902 GCA_035631115.1 Candidatus Eiseniibacteriota bacterium | reverse complement strand
AAGAATAAATACACCATCAAGCGTGTTGTTGAGGAAGAAAGAAAAAAGAGCAGCAGCAAATAAAAGCGCATTAATACTTGTTGGAAATTGAGAGATAAGAAGGTGAATGGGGGAAATACTTGCCTTGCCTGGTATCTCATTTTTTCCATAACGTTGTTGTGCATTTCGTGCCTCTGCTGTTGTTAACCCACTCTCCATAATTTTATTATACGTATTATTCTTCTCAACGTACATTGCCCCAGCAGAGAGCAAGGATATGTGCTATAGTGTCTATAGATGCTTAAAGGTTACTACGTAAACGGATTTCTTTACCACGAGCCCACCAATCAAATTCTCTTGCAACAATTGCAATCGACAAGTCCTTCATGGTCTCTTTTTGAGTCAGAAGAGGTAGAAGAAAATACCAGTCCCGTAGCAACATTTGCAGAGCTTATTCACAACACACTCCAACTAAAACTTGTTATCAAAACAATTCAGGAAGTATATAGCTATCTTAATGAAGAAGTGAATAAAAATTATTCTATTACCTATGCACCAGTCACTAGTCTTAAAACAGCTCTTGCAACACCTCGTGATGGGAAAATTTATAAATGGTTTGGTCCACGAGAAATTCTTAAATTAAATTTATCTGCGCAGACAAGACACGATGTAACAGTAGGTCAGCGAGTTATTGATGCAAAAATGAGAAAGCTTTTAGGTCTTCACACCTTCGAATAATTAAAACACGCTATTAGACCGAGGTCTATACTGTAATGCCTCCGCAATATGTTGACTCTGAATTACATCAATATCCTCTAAATCTGCAATGGTCCTAGCTAATTTAATGATTCGGTAATAGCTCCTGGCAGACAACTGAAACATATCAACTGCTTTTTTAAGAATATCCAGACAATCCTCGGTGAGCGAGCAAAACAGCTTTATATGCTTACTATCCATATCTGCATTAGATGAAAGATTGGTGCCTGTAAATCTTGTTGTCTGTCTATCCCTGGCTTTTTGTACACGGTTGCGTACAGTGTCTGAATCTTCCGATGCTGCGTGATTGGTAAGCTTTTTTGTTTCCACCTTTGGTACGTCGATATGTAAGTCTATTCTGTCTAGTAGAGGACCAGATATTTTTTTCTGGTAGCGAATAATCTGTGCAGGATTACAGGTGCATACATGCGAGTTATCCCCAAGATATCCACATGGGCAGGGGTTTTGTGCTGCAATCATCATGGTTTTGGCAGGAAAAGTAACTCGTCCTTGGGCACGAGCTATGGTAACAAACCCATCTTCCATAGGCTGTCTGAGAGATTCAAGGACTGTTCGAGGGAATTCAGGGAGCTCGTCTAAGAAAAGAATGCCTCTGTGAGAAAGAGAAATTTCTCCAGGCCTGGGATAACTTCCGCCACCAATAATACCAACTGGGGAAGTGGTATGGTGTGGACTTCGAAAGGGTCTGGAAGTAATAAATCCATCATGATTTAAGCCTGTTACGCTATAAATTTTAGTCAATTCTAAGACTTCTGGAAAAGTAAGGTAGGGAAGAATAGAGGGAAGTGTGCGGGCTAGAAGTGTCTTTCCAGAGCCTGGTGGGCCTTTCATGAGCATGTTATGTCCACCAGCAGCAGCTATTTCTAAGGCACGTTTTGCCTTTTCCTGTCCTTGAATATCTTTTAAGTCATATTCGAATGTTTTGGGAAAAGTTGATGCATCGATTGGCTTGTATGGGTAAGCTGTTATACGCTTTTGACCAGACATATGGCGGAGCAATATCCCCAAATTATCCACAGGAAAAAGAGTAATTCCTGCAATGCAAGATGCTTCTTCTGCATTTGGGGTGGGGATAAAAAGACTATCTATATGTTTTTCTCTTGCCAAAAGGGCATGAGACAGTACTCCTGCAATGTGTCGCACAGACCCATCCAAGGCCAATTCTCCCAAAACCATTGCAGAGCCTTCTCCTTTGGACAGTTGTCCGCTTGCGAGTAAAATGCCTAAGGCAATAGGAAGGTCGTAGCTTGGTCCTTCTTTGGGTAAGTCTGCAGGAGCGAGATTAACCGTAATTCTTTTAGCAGGGAAGTCTGCTCCAGAATTTTTTAAAGCAGAACGTACCCTTTCGCGTGCTTCTCGCACTGCCTCGTCCGGAAGTCCAACAATAGTAAAAGAGGGAAGACCTTGAGATGCAATATCTACCTCCACTTCAACTGGAACACTATCCAATCCAACCAATGCAGCCGATATAACTTTTGCAAGCATATATCGAGAATAGCAAATAATTTAATAGAAAACAGGAAGAGAATTAAGAAGTTTTTCCTAAATATACATCAGATACAGGAGGTGTGTCTGTCGGAGGAGTAGTAGAATATCCAGGTGGTTGCGTAAACAATGCCTGCCTGAGTAATCTAGTTGCATCTGGACGAGAAAAAGCACTTCGATTATGTGACAGAGCATGTACTGTGGTGTCAAAATTACCTACTACTGCTGCTGCTTCTGCAACATCTCTAGCGCTTGATCTTAAGGATAATACTTCTCCTCGTTGTGCTCCCATATATGTGGAGATATTATATGGTTTACCTTGACCTGTCAAGCAAGGATTTTTGTCAGGTTTTTCAGAAATAGGGTTGTTCTCTTCTTGGCAAGACCAATATGGGAAGCAGGGGATGCAAATTGCTGTAATTCCTTTGTAGAAATATAGCGAAGAATTTTTTTCTCTTTTGCCAATAGGTCAAAAAGGGCAATATCTTTTCCAACCTCTCTCCCCTGCCACACAACCATACTACAGGACTTAATCAATTCATGCATATCTTGTCGGTTAGCACCTCTTGTTGCGAGCTCCATTAGTAATGGTTCGGTTGCAGAAAATTGACCAAACATATGGAGGTTTTTTTCTACAATTGCTGTATTTACCTCGAGGTTTTGCAATAAAATCTTTGTATTCTTAAGACAATCATCAATTGCTAAGAATGCTTCCGGCAAGAAGAGGCGTTGAGAAGCAGAATCATCTAACGTGCGCTCAAGAAGACTATGTGCAGGGTTGCTCCACGCAGTAGAAAAAAATCCACTCACGTACCGGCAAAGACTACATACTTTTTCTGCTCTATCAGGATTTCTTTTAAATGGCATGGCGCTAGATCCAACACGCTCAGAATTTCTTTTTTCCATCCATTCTCCATACAGTGGGCTTTGAAGAATTCTATAATCAAAACAAAATTTATTCAAAGAGCTGGCAATATTTGCCAAAAGCTCTACAACAAGTAGGTCTAATTTTCGTGGATAGGTTTGATTTGCAATGTCTGCTGCTTCAATGCCAAGCTCGGAGAGAAAATCTTTTTCCAATGTTTCTGGAGAGGTTTTTGAATTTTTTAAAAGTGCTTCAAAGCTTACAGATGTACCAACAGCACCTTTTAGTCCTTTACCTTTCATAAAAGGTTCAATTTTTTCAAGCAGCTGTATATCTAATAGTATGTCCTGTGCGTAAAATGCAAATCGATATCCTAATGTAGTTGGCTCAGCAGGTTGTAAATGGGTATAGCCAATACAGACAAGATTTTCGTATTGTTTTATTTTTTCTGCAAAAAGAGACAAGAGGTCTTTAAGATTTTTCTTTGTAAGCGTGAGAGACTCACGTACTTGAAGACTTGTTGCATTGTCTAAAATATCTGTCGATGTTGCGCCAAGATGAATTTTTCCTCCTCCTATTGTGCATTGCTCAGAAAAAATTTGAATTTCAGACATCAATTCGTGATATACCTTTTCTTCCCGTTTTCTGGACTTTGCAATATCGATAGTATCTTGATGCGCAACAATATCTGCTAATTCTCTACTACTTACTAGTCCAGCTTTACTTTCTGCTTTCGCGAGTGCAACCCATATTTTTCTCCATAATTTTCTTCTATTCTCCTCAGACCAAATACGTCGCATATCATTTGTTCCATACCGAATCGTAAAAGGAGAAAGATATGTTGAGTAATCAAATGAATCTTTCATTAACGTTGAATAATTGCTTCTCGTTCCGGACCCGTGGATATATGTGATATTTTTACACCGATTTGTTTTTCCAGCTCTGCTAAGTATTTCTTTGCCAAAACAGGAAGCTTTTTGTAGTCTGTGACTCCTCTTGTTGATGTATCCCATCCTTTAAGTGTCTTATAGATTGGTTTTACACTAAAAAGTGCATGAGCATCAATATCGTAATAGTGAATTCGTTTTCCTTTATACATGTATCCGGTACAAATTTTAATTTTCTTAAATGTGTCCAACACATCCAACTTCGTAATGGCAACTGCAGTAAATCCATTTAATTGTGCAGCAAATCGAATAAGCTCTGCGTCAAACCACCCGCATCTTCTTGCTCTTCCAGTTGTCGTACCAAATTCAGCACCCTCTTTTCGAAGTTTCTCTCCCTCCGCATCAAGTAATTCTGTTGGAAATGGTCCACTACCAACGCGTGTTGTGTATGCCTTAACAACTCCCAATACGTTATGTATTTTTTGTGGAGGAATACCTGCCCCACTATTTATTCCACCGGTAAGGACAGTTGAGGCAGTTACAAAAGGATAGGTGCCCCAATCGTTATCCAAGAATACTCCTTGTGAACCTTCAAAAAGAAAAGATTTATTTTCCTGTAATCCTTTATGAAGTATTCCATACGGTTCGTGAATATATGGTTTTATTTTTTTATATACAGACAGCAGCTGTTTTTCTACTTTTGCTAAAGAAAGTGTCTCTCCTCCCAATGTTTTTATTATTTTATTTTTTACTTGTAATTGGATAGATAATTTTTCTACAAATTGTTTTCTATTTGCCAAATCAGCCAATCGTATTCCGTTATAGCTCACCTTATCTGCATAGACTGGTCCAATACCTCTCCCTGTTGTCCCTGTTTTGGCTTTTCCTTTTGCTTGCTCATACAAAGTATCAAGAATTTTGTGGTAAGGCATAATTATATGACACCGTGGAGAGATGGATAATTTATTTTTTAGTGTAATACCTGCTTTGGTAAGCATGGCAATTTCTTGCGTGAGTACTTCCAAGTCCAATACGGTGCCGCTGCTTATGCATCCATGTGCTTTCTTTGCAAATATACCAGAAGGGACCAAGTGAAGTGGGAATGTACCGAATTCATTAATAACAGTATGTCCTGCGTTGTTGCCTCCGTGAAATCGAATAATAAAGTCTGTGTTTTGGGAGAGGAAATCAATTATTTTTCCTTTGCCTTCATCGCCCCACTGGGCGCCAATAACAAGTGTAGTGTTCAACTATGCTATTAAAAAGAATTACGGAGTTTTTGTCAAGCTGTGTTACAATAGGCACACTATGGATCAGGTTGCGCAAATTAGAGAAAAAATTGATGTCGTTGCATTAATTCAAGAATACATCTCATTAAAAAAGGCAGGGCGGAATTTTAAAGCAATGTGTCCTTTTCATTCTGACAAGACGCCAAGCCTTGTGGTATCCCCCGAGCGGCAAATATGGCATTGTTTTGGGTGTGGCAAAGGAGGAGACTGCTTTTCCTTTCTCATGGAATACGAGCGCATAGAATTCCCTGAAGCACTTCGTATATTAGCAGATAAAGCAGGAGTAACATTGCAAAATCAACGAGTTGATGCAGGCCTTTCTTCCAAAAAAGAAAAATTATATGCACTCAATCATTTAGCTGCAGAATTTTACCATTACTTGCTTACCAAGCACACATTAGGGAAAAGTGCACTGTCGTACGTTTTGGATAGAGGAATAAAGCCTGCAACAATTAGTACCTACATGCTTGGCTTTTCTCCACGAGGTGCATCCCTTGTTACATATCTTCATAAGAAAAAAGGATACAGTATGGACGACATTTTCGACGCGGGATTAGCAACAAGACATGGGAGAGATGTTATTGATTTTTTCCAAGGAAGACTTATGTTTCCACTCTATG
>DASQJJ010000014.1:0-6138 GCA_035631115.1 Candidatus Eiseniibacteriota bacterium | reverse complement strand
AGTCAGATTATATACAAAAAAACCTCCCATTTGGGAGGATTATTTTCTACAACAAAACCTCCCGAATTAAAGGGAATTATTTTGTTGATTTGTTGTTAACTTATTCATGCTTCTATTATACATTTGATTTACTCTCAAGACAAGACATATCCTTCCTCACCATGAGACGACTTATCCAATCCTGCCAACTCTTCTGCTTTACTTACCCTTAATTTCATAAATATACTCATTGCTTTGAGAAGTATCCATGTGCCAACAAATGCAAAACTTGCTGTAGAAACAACTGCAATAATTTGGATTACCAGTTGGTATGGATTGCCAAACAAAAGTCCATTATTACCAGCAGAATTAATTACTTTTTCCGCAAAGATTCCCGTAAGGAGCGCTCCTGTAACTCCACCAATGCCATGTGCTGCCCATACATCTAGCGTATCATCCACTGGAATCTTTTTTGTGCGAAAGACCAGTGCGAGATAGGTGACTACTCCTGCTATTACTCCTATTGCAATGGATGCTATGGGTCCAACAAAACCACTTGCTGGAGTTATGGCAACAAGACCACACACTGCACCAGTTGCCGTTGCCATGGCACTTGGTCTTCTATGCTCTTTCCAGGAAAGTATCATCCAAACAAGACCTGCAGCAGCTGCTGCGGTATTTGTAGTAACAAATGCATTCCATGCAAGACCAGAAGCAGACAATGCACTTCCTGCATTAAATCCAAACCACCCAAACCACAACAATGCAGCACCAAGAAGGACAAAAGGGACATTGTGAGCATATTGGTCTCCATTAGTTTTTTCAGATCTTTTGCCAACCATCATCGCAGCAACAATCCCTGCAAATCCAGCACTAATATGTACTACTGTTCCTCCTGCAAAATCTAGTGCTCCTAGTGTATGGAGCCATCCACCAATACCCCAGACCCAGTGTGCAATTGGATCATAAATAAAAGTAGTCCATAAAAGTGTAAAAATAATAAGTGATTTAAAAGAAATTCGTCCAGCAACAGCACCTATAATAAGAGCAGGAGTAACAATGGCAAACATAGCCTGAAACATCATGAATGCTAAGTGGGGAATAGTTGCTGCATAGACTGGATTTGGACTAAATCCAACATCTCGTAGCCCAAAGAAAGTAAATCCTCCAATAATTCCCATAATATCTTTTCCAAATACAAGGCTATAGCCAAATAAAACCCACTGCAGGCTAACAATTGCCAAAATAACAAAAGACTGCTTAAGAATACTTACCACATTTTTCTTTTGTACCATGCCGCCATAGAAGAATCCTACTGCTGGTGTCATAAGCATAACTAAAGCAGTAGAAATAAGTACCCATGCTGTGTCTCCTGTGTTAATTGCAGAAATTGTAGATGCCCCAGCAGATGCACCTGCAAAGTATTTGGAAAGTAAACCAAAGAGGAATCCTATTACCAGAATAAGGACAGCTAAAGGAATAATTCTTCTCATTTTTGCCTAAAACATATTCCACAGTGCTTGATTGGTTACCTCGTGATGATATAAAACTTCTGAATTTTTTATGCGTGTTCCTAATTCTTTCGGACTTCTTTCTGCTGCCATTTCTTTAAAATGAGCATATTTTTCTTTATTTTCTGCACCTAAAAGCTTTTCCATAAAGCTGCTTGCCTTAAAAAGTTTAAGTGCATCGTAGATTGTTCCGGGCAAAAATCGAAGTCTATCTCTTTTGCTTTCATCTTTTGTGAGCTTTTCTCCAGTAAGCCCTGTTTTTAAAAGAGTGTAAAACCACAAATATGGATTGGTGTCTGGGGCAACAGAGCGTACTTCTATACGTGCTGTTTTTTCATTTCCGACGGGAATTCGTATCATAGACCCCCTGTCTATTGGGGAGACTTTAATTTGATTTGGTGCTTCGTAATGTGGATCAAGTCTTCTGTATGCATTAACGCTAGAATTAATAATCAGACAAATTTCTGGAGCATGGTTGAGAATACGAGCAATAAAATCCCAAGCAACTTTGGAAAGTCCTTCGCTACCATTCTTATCGTAGAAAATATTCTTTCCTGCTTTAGACAGTGAAAAATTTGTATGCATACCACTTCCATTTATACCCATAACTGGTTTGGGTAGAAATGTTGCTGTCATACCCATTTTATTGGCAACTTGTCGACAGACAAGCTTATACAACTGAATTTGATCTGCTGCGCGGATAATATCTGTGTAGGAAAAATTAATTTCAAATTGACTAGGTGCAACTTCTGGATGATCTTTCTCATTTTTAAATCCCATTGCTCGTTGTGCTTCTGCACAGAAGTCGATAAATAAGCGCAATTTATCCATTGGGAGAGAATGATAATATCCACCAGTCGTAATAAGGGAAAATCCTATTTTTTCATCATATACCTGCTCTGCATTTACTCCATCGACCAAAAATCCTTCCAGCTCTGGCGCAGCATATGCAGTTAGGTTGTCTTTTTCTTTTAATTCCTCAGCATATTTTTGTAAAAGTCCTCGAAAATCAGATTCGTATTGCTTTCTATTTCTTCCCAACACATTTGCAAACATTATTACCTTGCCTGGTCCAAATAGGTCAGATGGCAACCACATGATACTTCCCCAATCAATTTCCAAACGCAAGTCAGATTCACTTTGTGCAGTAAATCCGCGAATAGAAGACCCATCAAAGGTAAGATTATCAGAGGAGGCAAGAAGAAATTTTTTGTCATAATCCAACATATGAAATCTTCCTTCTATGTCGGTAAAGCAAAGCGTTACTGCTTTAATTCTTTTTTCTTCTTCTAAATATGCTCTGTATTCTTTTTCTAATTCTTTTTGACTAAGGGAAGTGCTTTTTTCTTTTGCTTTAAGATTCATTTCCTCCAGCTCGTCGTAGGGAATTTCTAAGAAATTTCGTAAATTTACTGTATCCATATTACAACGAATACTAATTAGTTAATACTAATTTGTCAAGTAGTTAATATAATTTATGAGTAAATTAATATAATTTTGAAGAATTAAAGTCCAATACGTTTTAAAATTGATTGTTTTGCTTTTTGGGAAAGAGAATCATCAAGAGGGGATAAAACAATGGTGTCATTTCGAGCGGAGTGAGAAATCTCATTGAGATCTCTCATTTCATTCGAGATGACAAAACGTTTTTTATACTTTTTTTCTAATGCTTTACAGATTAGCCAATCTGCTAATTCTGGATTTTTAGGAAGAATAGGTCCATGAAAATAGGTGCCAATAGAATTTTTGTATACTGCTCCTTCTGTACCATCTTCCGCATTGCTTCCATATCCTTTTAATACCCTTCCTAAGGGTTTAACGTTTTTCCCAAGTCTTGTGCGTCCTCCATGATTCTCGAATCCAACAAAGATGAGGTTATTCGTTATTCGTTCGTCGTTCGTCGTTTCTTTCTCTAAACTCTGAACTATGAACAATGAACTATCAACTTCTATTGCAATATTTCCAATAAGTCTTTGTCCACCTGGATTTTCTGTATAGACATCCAGTACGCCAAGTTGCTCTATAACTGTTCCATCTGCTTCTTTGTAGCACTTTCCCAAGAATTGAAATCCTCCACAAATATAGAGTCCAGGGACACCAGACTCTATCATTTTGGATAATGCTTCTTTTTTTGCTCTTAAATCTTTTGCGACAATTGTTTGTTGACTATCTTGTGCACCACCCATCATAAGAAGATCGCAAGAAAGTAATTCTTTCTCGCTAGATTCCAATCCAATATTTTTTATTTCTACATCTATATCTCGCCATTCGCATCGCTTCTCCAACACAATAATATTACCCCTATCTCCATAAATACTCATCAAGTCCGAATATAACCACCCAATAATAAGTTTTTGTTTTGTCATGTTCATAGTATATAATACTTTTCATGAAACCGCTTTTTTCAGTAATAATACCTACCTATAACCGAGGGTATGTATTGTGGAGAGCAATTCAAAGTATCCAGAAGCAAATATATCCCAATTGGGAACTTCTTGTTGTAGATGATGGATCAAGTGATAATACCAAACAAGTTGTCGCAGAATTTCAACATGATCCAAGAATTCACTATATTTCCATAAAAAATGGAGGAGCAAACAAAGCAAGAAATGTCGGGCTTAAGGCTGCAAAAGGAGATATTGTAACATATTTAGATAGTGACGATATCTTTTATGAAAATCTTTTATCAACAGCTGTTGAGACTTTTGCAAAAAATCCAAAAACAATTTTTGCAATTTCAAATTACAATTTTCGTGTAGAACTATATGACAATGATTATAAGTTAATTGATTTTAGGGAAATGGGACAAAGGCAAACAAACGTACTTACACTAGAAGATATTTACCATTGGAAAGTTAAGTGCGCATCGGGGACTGGACTTCTTCACAAAAGAGAAGAGGTTGTTAGGTCTCGTATTCATTGGGATGAGTCACTACATATTTTTGATGACTGGGATTTTGTTATGCAGTTAAGTGTAAAATTTCCAGATAAATTTCTTTATATTCCATACGTACTATATGAATATGCTCAAAGATATGGAACAGATGGCGCATGTTCTAACAAAAGCTATGCAGAATTTGCAGAAGGATTTAAGGTAATCTATCACAAACATAAAAACGATACATTTATGAAAGGTCAAACATGGTATCCTGAACGCTTTGAAAAGTATACCAAAATGCAAAAACAAGTAGAGAAAGGCGAAATCCCAACTGCAGTCTATAAATATTTTCCAGAATTTGGAAAGAAAAAAATAAAAAGGAAATAACTACAATATTTTTTTACCTGTAAGTATTTTTCTTACTTCAAGCATTGCAGAATAGGTAGGTAATATATATAAGGTTTCATTTTTTGGAAGCTCTTCAAGTGCTTTCTTAATTGCTTCTTTTAGATTTTCAAACATTTGAATGTTGGGATTTGATTTGAAATTAGAAATTAGAAATTTATCATTCCTCGAGTAGGCAAACCGTAAACCCATGTCATAAACTCTGTCTCCTGAAATATAGATAGACTTGAATCGGTCAATATAATCCTCGAGGCTGATATCCCATATCCAACTTACATCTAAGCCGTCAGGAATTCTATCGTTAAGGGCAAAAAGCACATGCTTTGCTTTCATATCTGCAATAGTCTTCAGACTTTCATTCATACTAATGGGATTTTTGGCAAGAAATATCTGCACATTTTTGCCATGTACCACTAATTTTTCCTGCCTTCCAAAAGCAGGAGTAACTTTTTCCAAAGCTGCATCAATACTTTTTGGAGAGATACCAAGCTCTATCGATGCCAGTACAGCAGCAAGCGTATTATATTTGTTATACATTCCTGGAAGAGGATAGATACTACTTTGCAAAGAAGGAAATGGTCTTTTTATATGACACATAGGACATTCCCAAATACCAAGATGTGAGTAAAATATTTTTGTATACTGCAATTTATTGCCGCAATTTGGACAATACACAGAATCTGCAGCATGTTCTAATTCTTTTTGTCCTTTTTCTGATTCTGGCAAACCAAAATACACAACCCTTGCACTAACTTCTTTTGCAACGTAGGAAATAAGGGGATCGTCTGCATTAAGTACAAGTGTAGTATGAGCTGCAAGCGAACGGAAAGATGCATTCCATTTTTTAGCAATACTATCCAGCTCTCCATATCTATCAAGTTGGTCACGAAATAAATTGAGAGCAATTATTGCTTTTGGTGTTATGTGTTGCAAGACAAGAGGCAAATTATTTTCATCTACCTCAAAAATAGCATAGTCACTCGTAAGTCTTCCGTAGGGATTGGTATTGAGAAGCAATGTTGAGGCAATACCATTTAATAAATTCGCTCCAGAAATATTCTGTACAACTTTTTTCCCTGCCTCACCGGCAGGCAGGCCGTTTTCCCTAAGAATTGTTGTAAGAATTTTTCCCGTTGTTGTTTTGCCGTTTGTCCCTACAATAAGGACAACCTCTGTTGGAGAGACTTGAAGTATCTCATCAATAATATGAGGATTAAGATGTAGTGCAATATGCCCAGGCCAGGTACTTCCATGGCCAAGATTTAGCTTTTTACTAACTTTCGAAACCACCTTTGCTCCAAGAGAAAGAATTTGCTTCATATTACATTGATCTGAGGATTTTTATACGCTCTTCTATTGGTGGAT
>DASQJJ010000013.1:0-4727 GCA_035631115.1 Candidatus Eiseniibacteriota bacterium | reverse complement strand
ACGCTTTCTGCGCTTACGTATCATTCTGTTGGAGTACAAGACATCGGTATCGGTGATAGCAATCTCCATGTTGCCTCGATTGGCGCAGAGACAGTAACTATCCCAAAAGAGACGATTAGCAAAGTTATCATTCCCAAAAATGACGTAATTCTTAAAGCCTTCCAGGGATTTTTTGCTTTCTCTCAAGACCAATTTTTTCTTCCCATTCCATACCATGTGTTACCTATTGCGCAAAAAGAAGATGTACAACTTGCTGATTATATTCTTGCCGATTACACACCTTCCCAACAGATAGGAGATGTACGCGTTGCTGAGCATGAATTCAATCTTTCTAGTGCCTCTATTAAAAATGGACGTCTTTCCTGGATAATTAAATCTCCTGGTCTTCAGGATAATAACAACCAAGTCTTTATAAAAGATATTAGTATTATTTTTCATAAAAAGGGATGGTTACAAAATAACTAAAATATATATGCAAATTGTAATAATACTATTAAGCTCGATTTTTATTTTATTTTTACCAGGATTTATTATGTCGTTGGTATTTTTTAAATGGAATGCAATAGATAATATTGAGAGAATAGCATTATCCTTTGCGCTATCTGTAGCAATTGTTCCACTTTTTGTCTTCTATACCAATCTAATGGGAATAAAAATTACAAAAGAATCAGTACTACTAGAGGTAGCGGGGATAATTCTGGTTTTTGGTGGCATCTTACTGTTACAGATATGGAGGAAGAAAAATGAATAATGTAAGAGCAACAATTCATGTTGTAGTACGAGAATTTTTTCAATTTGCTTTTGTTACATATTTATTACTTTTACTTTTAGAAACAATAAAATCAGGGTTTGTGAGTTATTTTTTTAATCTTAATATCCTTTTAGGAGTGGTCTTGGGAAGTGGTGCGCTTACCGCGTTAACCCAAGATAAACATGAGGAAAAAGAAAAGCCTTCCCAGAGAAATTTAGGTGCAGATATACAAAATAGCATCTTTTTAGCTGTAGGAGGTGGACTTCTGGTCTTTTATAAAACGCAAGAATTGGGAAATATTTCTTTTGCTATTGCCATTCTTACTATGCTTCTTATTATGCTATTGTCATTTCTTCTTCTTACAGATTCTGGTAAGCCAATGATGCGTACAATTGCCGAGAAAATTCCAGAGTTTACCGAGCATGTTTTCCCAAATATGACCCTTCATAGAGTTGGACCACTTCCCTTTTCTCATCAAGTGCTCCAAGTAAGCCGTCACATAGATATGTCTCGCAAAAGGGCTGTGCAGGGTCTGCAAGCCACTCGCGATATGCGCAACAAGCTTGAAAAAAAGTACCATAAAAATCATTCTCTCAGAGCTAAATATCTTGAAGAGATTCTCCCCACTATTTTGGTAATTCAAGAAACACTGTATGTATTAAAGGGGTATTTGCATGAGGATTATCATATGGCTGCTCATAAAGATCCACTGCACACAACAAAAAGACAGAAATATGAAAGACTAGTTACTGAATATGCAGAAATTCTTCTAGAAAAATTAAAAAATATGCCAATGTAAAACTTTTTAAAAAAAGCTTTACATTGTGCCAGTAAATACAGATAAATTCTGTCGACCCAAACATATGTCTGGACCGACGCCTACTATAGCGATAATCTCGCTATGGATGTACGGATTGTCCTGGAGGACCGGTATGAACATGGTTTTTGTCACCGTATCCCCATCCTGGTTTTGTGCCGCCTGAATTCCCCGCTTGAGCAAATGCTGCATTAACCATAAAGGCAGCAGCTGCTACTACAACAGCGAGGATACTAAGCGTACGTACGTTAAGCACCTTCAATAGTCTCACCCCCTTTCATAATCTTCTAACAGAGCTTTCATTGTATCAACGCGAATTCCTCGGGTGGGTAAGAAAATCGTAAGAAATGTGGTAGAGAATTAGCTCTTGGAAGAGGAAAACCATAGGGGTCTATTTATATTTTCTTGTACATAACTAATTGTTATTTCTTCATCCTTTTTAATATTTTTTATTGCCCAGAATTCCAGTGCTTGCCCCTTCTCTAATTCTTTGTATCCTGCATTTGGTGTATCTGTGTGGTTGTATAAAGAGCCAAAGCCCAGGGCAATAACCGACCTTTCTTTTTTTGTCCCAAAATAAAACATATACGTAACAAGAGATTCTTCTTCTATACTAGCTGTATCATTTTCTGAAATGGTAATAACAGGACATGCCTCTATTAGCTCACCTTTTTGTATAGCAGTAGCAGCAAAAACACCTCGCTCTGTTGGTACAACGAGAGATTTGGCAATGTATATTTTATTGGATGGAAAAAGCATATTCATGAAGGAAGTATAGCAGACTCTTGACTCCCGTATTTTGTAATGACATACTGCTTTTTACAAGCATAACCCTGAGTGGGTCGAAAGGAGGTGAAACAAATGAATTACACACGAGTTGGCGTATATAAATTAGTTGGAAATCTTGATGATGTGGTAACAAAAGTACGTGATTTGGCATTGCCAATGTATAAAGAACAACCAGGATTTGTTACATACTATCTTTCGAAGAATGAAGACGGTACACTTCTCTCATATAGCGTTTGGGAAAGCCGGGAAGCAGCAGAAAAAGCAAGTCAGACAATGTCTACTTTTGCTGAGGAAAATCTTTCTGGTGTTGTAGAGTTGCAGCAAGATTATAACGGTGAAGTTGTTGTTGCTTAATGTACTTTGAATGCGTAAAGGCCTTAACACTGTGTTGAGGCTTTTTCGTAGTTATGTCCGTTGTGCTTTGAGGAGCTGCTGTAACTGATTAATTGCTAAAATTTTGTCATCGACGATGTCTTCAAGCCTTTTTCTCTTAAAAGATCCATACACATTTACAATATCCAAAACTCTTCCAGGTTTTCCTTGATTAGAGCTTTTTACCTCTTTTTCTTTTTGTGCAAGAATTTTTTGCACACCAGTTTCTTGAAGAGACTCCTGTAATCTCTCTTCAAGAGGCTTTCTTCTCCTACTCTTCTTTTTCGCAAATTCTTGGAATGCATCTGCAAATGCTCTAAATTGTTCGTTGTGTACGTCCTGTGTAGCCATAACTTCTTGTGCTCTCGCAAGAACTTGTTTGTTGGTTTCTCTCCCTAATGGACGCAGTACTACATCGTATGTAATCGTATTATGAACAAAAGGAATTGGTATAGGAAAAAGAGCAATTGCACTGAGAGCAGCATACCCCATTGCTTTTCCATACCTTTTTTCTATGAGTGCCTCATGTGTATTGGGGATATTATAAAATCCAGTAACAATACTACTACTTAAAAGAAGTGGAATACCATGGAAAACAGGAATAGCTGGAACTGCAATAATATTAATAGGTAACGGTAGTGGAATATGAGATGCAGGATATAGCGTAAGTTGGAGTGCATCTCGTCTGGCACGCTCATTGTCTTGAGTTGGGGTCTTGGTTGCTTCGTGGAACGCTCTCTCGAATTCTCGTCTAATTGCTTTTTTATATTTTTTAGGATTTGCTAAAATTTTGGCAACTTTCCTTTCTGCCCCATTTTCCAAAGCAGTATGAATTCTTTCTTCTGTATTGTGAATAAATTGCCGTATCGGCCCAAGCTTTTTGGAGGCCTCAGCGTTGTATCTCATAGTGTGATAGATTATAGGGTTTGGGAGAAAATATGTCAATTTGGTATAATGCACGCATGAATCAACTAACTCCTCTAACTGTTGGTATTGCCTCGGCAATTGGAACAGGACTTATAACGCTTATTTATAAAATTTTCGAGAAAGTAATAGATGCAAAATTGCAGCAGTGGGGTCTTCTCAGGGAAGATAAAAGAAAAATAGCAGATGACATTATTGCTATTTGTGCAGATGGTCAAGAAAAAGAGTACAGACAAGCTCCAGAAAATGAGAAGAAGATATACGTAATACTTAACCAGTTGGAAAGTATGGAAAGCAGTATCTTAAGTGAATTTGTCCATTTTTATAATTTATGGATAACAACATATACTGTAAGTGCAAATGGTTCTGATACTAAAGATACGAGAGAATTTATAAGGGAATTAATAAAAGATACAGAAAAAAATAGAAAGGCACTTATCAAATCAGTAGGTATCTGGAAAAAATAAATTTCCTATGTCAGAAAAAAAGAGCGCAGGGCTTTTTATTCAAAGAGCATGGAATCGATTGGGAGTAGGCGGAGCACCCACTCCAAGGCAAGACGTGCAAGCAGGTAACTATCATGACTTTGTCTTGCATGAGCATGATTCACATCTTCCTCCATCTGTTGCTCGTGTTATTGCAGATGCGACAAGACGGAATTCTGTGAAAGTCTTAGGTGCGGATTTTGTTAATGAGTTGGAGTTAGAGCACGCAGCAGAGCCGCCTCATCATTTAGGTCTCCCCCAACCATAGCCTTAAGGCTGAGAGTCTCGTGGAGGAGGTAGTCTTCTATCTGTATGTCGCATGCAAGGTCCTGCAGGTTCTGCTGGGTATTGTTGTCTTATTCTTCTTGCAAGGTCTGGGTCCATTCTGTGAAAGGCATAATTAAAATCACCATTTGGGCATCCTACTTGGTCCCGTGTGGCAATGGGACAAATTCCTCCGTATGGACACTCTCCTCCTATTGGTCCTGGCCCTGTCATTGTTTGATTATATCAAAACACATCAATTTTATCCGATTTGCCTCCTTTTTCTTTTGGTATACTATACCTATGACACTTATACAAAAACAGC
>DASQJJ010000012.1:0-23678 GCA_035631115.1 Candidatus Eiseniibacteriota bacterium | reverse complement strand
AACTCTAGCGGAAATAAAAAGTACTTCATTTTAGAGACATTTTTATTATGTGGTCTATTTCTAAAATCTATTCCTATCATGACAAGAGTGGAGAAAAGGCAGAGCGTAAGAATTGTTCCGGCAAGCCCTGGCAAGCGGTACCCGAGTGCTGTACGGGCAAACACAGGATTTACAAAAGGAATAATATTTGCAGCAACGGTAATAATAAACCAATTTACGGGCCATAAGAAATGGTCGAGAAGGACGTGATAGAGCATGAGTGTTTTTCTAAAAAATGGTACACCCGGGACAGTAAACCACCACTTAATAAATAGTGGGTCATCAGATACTCCCCAAGACCAGCGTCTTTCTTGGTCGTATTTATTTACTAAGCTTTTCCAATACGTAGAAGAAAGTGGGGCGTCCATAGAAGTCTTGAGAAAAATTGGACTTACCCACACTTTTCCTTGCAATTTGTAAAATGCTTTAAAGAAAATTCGATAATCTTCTGGAATAACATCGGTGTCCCAGAATCCTATTTGATGAAGCATTTTAAAAGAAAGAGAATACGTTGAGTTGGAGACCAATCTATCTCCTTGGATAAGAAGAGCGGTACGCCAGAGACTTCCAAAGAAAGAAAGAATTCGTACAGGAGATGGGACAGACCAGAAATTATTGTAATTTACATTTGCAGATTGCCAGAAGTAATTATGTGGTTTGGGATTGGTGAGAAAGCTATGAGTCAGGTATGCAAAATATTGTTTGTCAAAAATAGAATCCGCATCTACAGAAGAAATAGACGTGTATTCAATATCTATCTTTTTCTTTTCTACCAATCTTTCGTATGCAATTTTTGCCCCAAAAGACTCGTTAGAGGATTTACCTTTTACTTCCCCTAAAATATCTGGATGAAATGTTGCAAAGATGTCTCCGAAGATACTTTTAAATTCTTTAATAAGCATGTCGGATTTCTCTTGTCCATCTTCTTCTCTTTCTTCCATTGCCAACACCACGTAAATTCTTTTTGCTGGAAATGTTTGGTGTGCAACTGTTTCAAGGGTCTCTCGTAATTTATGTACCCGCTCTTTAAAATTTGGAATTACAATAACATGAGACATTTTTGCAAAATCAGGGAGTTCTTTTGCTTTTTCTATCCAATTAATTTTTTCTGCCGCTTTTATTTTATTGGATGCAATAAATGCAGTTACCGTAAGAGAAAGGGATTTGTATAGCCAATAGACATCGAAAAAGACAATAAAGTATGCCAAAAAGACTGGGAAAAAAATACCTCCCCATAAAGGAAAAAGAATAAGCGTCCACGAAATAAATCCTGGGAAAAGCTCAAGCAAGCGCCTTGTCTTTACTGGATATCGGGTAAAAATTTTTAGGAAAAATGATGTCATGATGTAAATTAAAAATGTAAAATGAAAAAGTAAAAAATTAATCCTTTAAATGAAATAATTCTCTAGCATTTTTTGTTGTTTGTTGATCGATTTTCTCAAAGTTTACGCCTTTTACTTTTGCTAAGAATTCACCCACTATTATAACATAGCTTGGCTCATTGCGTGTGCCACGGTGGGGAATTGGGGTAAGAAATGGACTATCTGTCTCGGTAAGTAATCTATCTAGTGGAGTATATTTTGCAAGCTCTGTAAGACTAGTTGTTTCTAACGGAGCAAGACCTGGATACGTACTGTTGCCGTCAAATCCTATCATAAAGCCTAAATCCAATGCGTCTTGCAATACCTCTTTACTTCCAGCAAAGCAATGAAACATTCCAGGGAAATCTGTCATTAAAAGATTTTTATGGTGTTTGAGAATTTCTATAATGTCTTTTCCTGCATGGCGATTGTGGATTTGAATAGGTAGACCAACGCGATGGGCCAATTCAATTTGTGCTTCGAAGAATTCTTTTTGTGTATCTGGGTCTACAATGCCATTTGATTGATACCGATAATAATCAAGTCCAATTTCCCCAATAGCAACCACTTTAGGTTGTTTTGCTAATTGTTCAAGTTGTGCCAACCAACTGGCTTTGTCATTTCGAACAGAGTGAGAAATCTCATCTCTGGGGAGATCTCTCGTTTCACTCGAGATGACAGGAAATTCCATCTTATCCGCATGGTGGGGATGGACACCAACAATTGCATAGAGGTTGTCGTATGTATTGGCCAACTCAACTGCTTTTTCACTCGAGTCTATTTTTGTGCCAACGTTAATAATTGTCTTTACGCCTTTTTCTTTGGCTCTCTTAATGCACTCGTCATAATCTTTTGCATATGCATGGAAATTTAAATGACAATGAACATCAATCATAGGTAAATGAAAAATTTAAAATGAAAAAAGAAAAAATTATTTCTTCTCTTTTAATGTTACTATACTTGAACCAAAAATTTTACTTAATTCGTCAAGTTCGTTTAGAAGCCATGCATTTTCTTTTGTGTCAGCACGGTTTGTGTCTCTAATAATAGCAAGCCATACTTTACTTTCGTTTGCAGACTTCAAACTGTAATGGAAAAAATTAGTAAAATCCTTTTTAGAACTAGCAGCTTGAGCCTCAATATAGTTGGCAAGTATACTTGTTCCACTTCTGATAAGTTGTTTTAATATTACTTGGGAAATAACATCTTTTGGAAGTTTATCGAGGAATTTTATTAAATGTAGTACAAAGGAATATAATCGTTTCTTAAATTCTTGCTTAAACAGTTCCCTGTCATTTTTCATTTTTATTTTTTATATTTTCATTTAGGGGATTCTTGGGAATAAAGGTTTGTTAAAAGTAATTTCTGGTCCTTTAAATTGTTTTTCTATTGCGTCACTTGTTTCTGGCAAGAAAGGTTGCAAAAGTGCAGCAATTTCCTGCAAATTGTCTACGCAATGACTTAGCACTCCTATTATTCGTCTGTCATCGGATTTTACCATCTCCCATGGCTTTTCTGTGTCTATAAAATGATTCAAGTCATCTATTTTTTTCCAAATAAAGGCAAGTGCATCATTAAAGCGATATTCAGAAAGAGCAGTAGCATATTCTTCCATTTCTATAATGTGTGCAGATGCTGTCCCAGTTGGCGCCATTTGCACATAATGGGCAGACTCACATAATTTAGCAACACGCGAGACAAGGTTGCCTAAATTATTTGCCAAATCTGCATTGTATACTTCTTTAAGACGAGACTCCGAAAAATCCCCATCTGCACCCGAGGGAACTGCAGAGAGAAGATAATATCGCAGCGCATCTGTTCCATATTTTTTGACTACATCAACTGGATCAACAACATTACCCAAGGTTTTGGACATTTTTTGTCCGTCAACAGTAAGGTATCCATGGACGAAAAGCTCTTTTGGCAGCTTGAGTCCTGCAGATTGCAAGATTGCTGGCCAATAAATTGCATGAAAGCGAATAATTCCTTTTCCAATTATCATACTGTCTTGTGGATTCCACTTTTTATACAATTCCTCATCCCATCCAAACCCTATACCTGTTTGGTAAATATTAAGCGCGTCAAACCAGACATACATTATCTGACTTGCATCTCCTGGGACAGGTATTCCCCATCCATGTGCTCTTTCTTTACTTCGAGAAATAGAAAAATCCTGCAAGCCGCGGGTAAGATAGGCAACAGCTTCATTTTTTCGGATATCTGGAAAGATTTTTAACTTGTCATTTTTTAATAAATCTTCAAGAAAAGATTGATATTTAGAAAGTCGGAAAAAATAATTTTCTTCAGACACCTCTTCTAATGGTTTGCCGGGATGCTCGAAGCATTCTCCATTTTCATTTAGCTCGTCTTTCTCATAAAACATCTCACACCCAACACAGTAAAGGCCAGTGTATGTTTTTTTATAAATATCGCCTGCTTTTTCGCATAATTCCCACAATTTTTGAGATGATGGAAAATGCTTTGTTGTATCAGATCCTCTTTGCCACACATCAAATTGAACATTAAGTTGCTTGGCAACGTCTAAAAATTCTTTATTATGAATGTCAGTAAATTTCTCTGGAGTTTCTCCTGCTTTTTCTGCAGCTTGAAAAATTTTTAATGCATTTTCGTCTGCACCACACAAATACAACACGCTGTCTCCAATAAGTTGGTGATAGCGCTTGATAACGTCAGAGTATAAAAATTCCTGCGCATGACCTATATGTGGCTTGGCATTCACATAAGGAATTGCACTGGTTAGGTAAAATTTTGCCATGCTCAGATTGTAGCAGAGCCTACAAGGCTAGACAAGGGAGATGGAATCAATTTTCAATTCCAGGGGTATGTTGCAAAGCAGTGGGGAGTGTGTTTGTTAGGGTTGCTTTTGCACCTTCTTCTCCTATAGCTCTATTCACATCTTCAGGAGTAAGTCCATGTGTATCTGCAATGTGGTTGACTGCTCTTCTCATGGTTTCGGGAGGTAATGGGGGCTGTGACTGTTGAAGTCTGGAAATTCTGGCAAATCCTAGATCTCGTTTGTTTGGTTGTTGTGTCACCTTAGCCAGATAATAACTTGTTATATAGTAGTTGTCAACAAGGTTATTTTCTTTTCCAAAGCACTCCTTCTACGCAGAAAAAAAGAATAAAAAGAAGAATAGAAAAAAATGGATGAGTAAGATTTATTATTCGGAAAAGAAGAAGGCAGCAGGTAAATCCCGCAATAACAACTCCTTGAAGAGCACTTTTTAGAAAAAATGCTACAGGGCCATACACGGCGAGGAAAAGTAGAATAAAGAAAATAAAGAGGTAGGGTATATGGATTCCAAAAAAAGAAAGAGAGTTGCCTGGAGGAAATGTGAGGAAAATATACAAAAGAGCTGCTAGAGAAGCAACGCAAAGTCCTAATAGAGGCCATGGTCGAGAGGGAAGCTTGGAGGATTTTACAACGTCCATAGATTCAGTCTAGCACTATTTGATATGCCATTCCACTTTGTTTTGTAGTATGGCAATGCCTACCGAAGCATGTAAGTAAATATTGTTACTTGAGACAAAATGAATATGTTTCACTAGGCATTACACCTTTTTTTTGAGTGCGAAGGGGTATATACTTCGTAAGTCTATGAAGACTTTTTGGGGAAAAGTAAAAAAAGGTGCGCAAAGAGGGAAAGACTTAGGATTTCCTACAGCAAATATTGCTGTGCATCAAAAAATGGAAGAAGGAATTTATCTGGCACGAGTAACAGTTCGTTATTCTTCGGGCGAACAGCGTGAGTCGAGAAGTGTAAAGGGAAATAGTTCTCGACAAGCTCGAACAGTAACACATAATGCCCTTACTTTTATTGGTGCTGCCAAAACTTTTGGAGAAACAAAAGTCTTTGCAGAAAGCTATTTATTGGATTTTTCTGGAAATTTGTATGGCAAATACATAACCGTACAGATTCTTAAAAAACTTCGTGATAATAAAAAGTTTGAGAGTGTTGAGAAATTAATACAACAAATGCAGGATGATTTGGTGAATGCGAGAAAATTCTTTTCTGAGTGGTGCTAGGATTTGGGAGATTCGTCTGCGATAATTTTCTTTCGTGATTTTGTAACAAAATACAACGCAGTAAGAAGTACAACAACTCCTCCAATTTGTGTCCACGTAAGACTTTGATGGAATAAGAAGTATCCAATAAAAATAGAAGATGCTGGCCAAACAAGCTCGAGTAAGCTGGTAAGTGCAGCAGGTGTCCTTTTAAGGCCATAATTATAAATGAAAAGCGCAACCATACCTGTTGAAAAAGTAATTCCAAGAAGGGTGAGCCACTGAATGGGAGTTACACTGCCCAAGCTTGCTGTTTGTCTGAGAGATGCAAGAAGAATAAAAGCAAAGACAGGAGCTAGGTAAAACCTGAGTGCAGTTGTAGTAAGGGACGAGACACGATTAAGGACTACTTTACTAATTGCTGTACTTGATCCCCACATAAATCCTGCAAGAATTGCAAAGGTTGCGCCAAGAATTGTCCCGCCACCAGTTGCCAAATCTACAGTAAGATGGGGGAATGTAATACAGTATGCTGCCCCAAGTGCCAAAAGCGCCCACAAGAAAAATTTCCCAGAGACTCTTTCTTTAAGAAGGATAACTGCAGCAAGAATAGCCCAAATAGGCTGGAGTTGCTGCAAAAGTACGACAACAGAAAATGGAATGTATTGCACTTGTCCTAAAGCAGCTGTGTAAAAGACTGTTCCTAAGACACCTGCAAAAATGGTATCCAAAATCATGGCAATCCACTCTTTTTTACCCATTTTTCGGACATCTTTAATCCATTTAGGAAGAAGGAAAAGCAAAACACCTGCGCCAAGAAGATGTTCATAGAGAACTACAGTAGTTGGGGGAAGTACATACAGACTTCTTCGAAGAAGATCGTCTGCACTCCACAAAAGTGCAGCAACAACAACAAATAAAGGCCCAAAAGCCAAAAGTTTTTTCATAATTCTTCCTTTCATTCCGACTGTACGGCCGCTACCGGAGTCACACCGGTTCGTTCCCTGCAAGCGGCCCCAAGGTCCTGAGCTTGTCGAAGGATCGTAGAGTTTTATGTTGGTTTTATCCAACACACTTCACTACCGATATTGAATTACGCAATACCCCGAAAGAATAGATTAAGGATATAAGGGAAGACAAGCGCTGTCAAGGGGAAACTTATGCAGCGTTAGGTTGTCTTCTTCGTGATCTTGCTTCGCCAATAGCAGAGGCAATTGCTCCAGGAATTCTTAGGAAGTTGACGTAAGTTATAGAATAGGGACCACCTGCACGGTATCCTTCGCCTGGCTCAGGTCTATAAAAAGGATCTCTGCCATTTCTATATCCTAAATCCCACGTACTTAATGCACCGTTCGCTCGGAGTCTTACTCCCTTTATTTCTAATTGTGGATCAAATGTAAGCACGGTTAGATTAACCTGTTTTATACGTCTGTCGTGATGCTCTTCGTGGTCTCGTCCTTCTACATTAATTACCATATAAGTATTCTAAGCCTATAATGATGAAATGTCAAGAGGAAATAATCAACTATTGGAGGAAGGTTGGTGTTTTCTGGGAAGTTTCCTAAGATCTCTTAGAGTTGGAAGTATATTGGCGGCTGCCTCTCTCACTCGAGCATCTGGATGAGATTTTGCGGTTTTCTCTTGTGTTTTAATATATTGTTTTAAATCTCTCTGTCCGTCTTTCCCTGAATGACTCATAACAATGCCGTTATACTCCCTTTTATAATATGAGTCAACAAAGGTCTTGACCCTTCAACCAACTCAGGGTCTTGATCCATTCGACTCACTTCGTTCACTCAGGATTTTATTTGAATTAACTAAGGTCTTGACAAGAATTAGCAGTGTTGGTATATTAGTGCTAACTCAAATTAAAGACAAAAAATAAAATCTAAAAAATATAGATAAAAAATTCCGAATTTTTGAGATTTAATCTTTGATTTTTAATTTTCTATTATGAATGACCTAACACAGCGCCAGATTCAAATTCTTAAAAGTCTTATTGAAGAATACATTGATACTGCAGAAGCAGTTGGCTCCGAGACTCTGGAAAAAAAGCACAATCTTTCCGCATCTCCCGCAACTATTCGCAATGAAATGGTACGACTTACTGATTTGGGTTATCTTAAAAAGCCACATACTTCGGCCGGGAGAATCCCAACCCCTATGGGTATGAAATTTTATGTAAAGCAGCTTATGAAGGAAAAAGAGCTGTCTGTTGCAGAAGAAGTTGCCCTTAAAGAAGGCGTATGGGATTATCGGGAAAAAGAAGCACGATTTCTTAAAGAAGTTGTCAGGTCTTTGGCAGAAAAAACAAAGTCAATTGCTATAGCAACGACCCAACAAGGCGATGTGTATGCTGCAGGGTATGCAAATATTCTGGATATGCCAGAATTCTACGATATAGATATTACCAAAAATCTTCTTGCAGCAATAGATGAATTTGATACGCTTCATGCAATTTGTGCTAATATGGTGGGAGAAGAAGGCGTACAAGTATTAGTTGGAGAAGATTTAGCACCACGACTTCAAGGACCATACGGATTTGTTTTTACCAAATACCATACGCCACTCAATGAAACAGGAGAAATAGGCGTTATGGGACCAAGTAGATTGCAATATACATCCATTGTCCCAGTTGTACGATATTTTGGAGATTTAGTTGAAGAATTAGCAAAGGGATGGTAATTGCAACGAAGTTGCAAAATGAAAAATTAAAAATCAAAAATGAAAAATGACGAAGAAAAAGATAAAGAAGAAGTAGATAAATCACAGCCAAGTCATCCTGGAGAGGCAACGACCTCGATAGGATCTCAAGAATTCGAAGAAGATTCTATCGCTTCGCTCCAGAATGACGAAGAGGAATCAAGGGATAATGTTCTTTTACAAAAATTAGAAGAATCAGAAGCAAAATATAGAAGAGCGTTAGCAGATTATCAAAATCTTGTTAGAAGAACTCACGAAGAAAAACAAGAATGGGCAAAATTTTCAAGCAAAGAATTGGTCTTGAAACTTTTACCGATTCTCGATACACTAATGCTTGCAGAAAAACATACACAAGATAAAAATTTTGTCTTAGTTGTCCAGCAATTTCTGCAAACACTCAAAGACGAAGGGGTTGCAAGAATTAAGACTGTTGGCGAGGAATTTAATCCTCAGACAATGGAAGCAGTAACAACCACAGAGGGTGATGAAGGAAAAGTAGTAGAGGAAATTCGAGCAGGATATGCACTAGGAGAAACAGTATTAAGACCAGCTCAGGTGATTGTAGGAAAATAGTATTAAGTAGCAAGTATTAGGTATTAAGTATAAACAAGGAATTTTATACATAATACATACTACGTAATACATAATTCAAATATATATGGGAAAAATAATTGGAATTGATTTAGGAACAACAAATTCATGCGTTGCAGTCATGGAAGGTGGAAGTCCAAAAGTTATCCACTCTGCCGAAGGACGCAATGTTATTCCATCTGTTGTAGACCCAAAGACTCATGTTGTTGGTGATGTTGCCAAAAGGCAAATGGTCTTAAAGCCGCTTGAGACAATCTATTCAGTAAAGCGTCTCATGGGCCGCAAGTTCTCAGATCCATCGGTACAACGCGACATGAAGCTGTTGCCATACAAAATTAAAGCAGGGAGAGATGATATGGCAGTGGTCGAGGTAGATGGTAAGACGTATACTCCTCAAGAAATCTCTGCAATGATTTTGCAAAAAATTAAAGCAGATGCAGAGGCATATTTGGGAGACAAAGTAACTCAAGCAGTTATTACTGTCCCAGCATACTTTGATGATTCACAGCGTCAAGCAACCAAGCAAGCGGGAGAAATTGCAGGACTTGAAGTACTAAGAATTATTAACGAGCCAACAGCAGCAGCACTCGCATATGGACTAGATAAGAAAAATACCCACACTATTGCAGTGTACGATTTGGGTGGCGGAACATTTGATATTTCTATTTTGGAGTTGGGCGAGGGAGTGTACGAAGTAAAATCCACGAATGGTGATACTCATTTGGGTGGAGATGATTTTGACCAAGCAATTATAGATTACTTAGCAGATGAATTTAAGAAAGAAAATAATGTAGATTTACGAAAAGATCCTCAAGCATTGCAGCGTCTCAAAGAATCTGCAGAAAAAGCAAAAATAGAATTATCCAGCTCTCAAGAGGCACAAATTAACCAACCATTTATTACGCAAGGCAGTGCAGGACCACTTCATCTTACCATGACTCTTACCCGTGCAAAATTAGAGCAGATTGTTGACTCTTTGGTACAAAAGACTCTTGGTCCAGTAGAAAAAGCACTCTCTGATGCAAAGAAATCCAAAACAGACATTGATGAAATAGTTATGGTTGGTGGCATGACCAGAATGCCAAAAATTGTTGAGACTGTTACCAAATTCTTTGGCAAAGAGCCAAATAAGTCGGTTAATCCAGATGAGGTTGTTGCTATTGGAGCAGCTGTACAAGGGGGAGTCTTGGGTGGAGAAGTAAATGACGTGCTCCTTCTCGATGTTACCCCACTTACTCTTGGTCTTGAGACATTAGGGAGTGTATCTACGCCACTTATTCCAAGAAATACAACAATCCCAACCAGCAAGTCGCAGGTTTTCTCTACTGCTGCAGACAATCAGACACAAGTAGAAATTAATGTCCTGCAAGGAGAAAGACCTATGGCAGCAGACAACAAGTCGTTAGGTCGATTTATTTTGGACGGTATCCCACCTGCTCCTCGAGGCGTCCCACAAGTAGAAGTAACTTTCGATATAGATGCAAGTGGTATTGTAACGGTAAAAGCAAAAGATAAGGCCTCTGGAAAAGAGCAGAGCATTAAAATTACTGGCAGCACTGGTCTTTCTAAAGAAGAAGTCGAGAAAATGACCAAAGAGGCAGAGGCACATGCATCTGAAGATGAAGAGAAGAAGAGTAAGGTAGAAGCACGAAATAATGCAGACAGTCTTATTTTTACTGCAGAAAAATCTCTAAAAGATGCAGGCGACAAAGTACCAGCTGATGTTAAGTCGGAAGTAGAAGGTAAAGTAAAAGCACTGCGGGAGGTATTGGATAGTGGAAATAAAGAGGAGTTGGAAGCAAAGACAAAAGAATTGTCCGAGACTCTTTCTAAAATTGGTCAAGCAGCATATGGCCAGCCAGGCCAGCCAGGTGCAGAGCCAGAGGTAGAAGCAAAAGAAGAAGACGGCAAGACTGAGGATAGCTCTGAATCTAAAAAAGACGAAGCACAAGAAGGAGAAGTAGTTTCATAAATTAAAAATTAAAAATGCAAAGTGAAAAATTAGCGCGTGGAGAGCGCATTTTTAGTATAATGAGCAATGCAAGTTCCAAGCAACAAATAACAAGAAACAAATAAATTCCAAATATGAAATTCAAAATGTTTGTATCTTGGATTTTGTAATTTGGTATTTATCCTGAAAGGATTTATATGGCAGAGCAAGATTATTATAAAATTCTAGGTATTAGCAAAGGTGCAACAGATGCAGAAATTAAGAGTGCGTATCGTAAGTTGGCCATAAAATATCATCCAGATAAAAATAAAACAAAAGAAGCAGAAGAAAAATTTAAAGAAGTAACCAAGGCCTACGAAGTACTCTCCGATAGTCAAAAAAGAGCAACCTACGACCAATTTGGCGCTGCAGCATTCGAACAAGGTGGCGGAGGTGGAGGTCCTTTTGGTGGAGCAGGTGGTCCCTTTGGTGGATTTGGTGGGCAACAAGGTCCTTTTAGCTACACATATAGTACTGGTGGGGGAAATGGAGGATTTGATTTTGGTGCAGACCCTTTTGAAATTTTTGAGCAATTCTTTGGTGGTGCATCTCCTTTTGGAAGACAAGCACGACGACCTGTGTACTCTATTAGCATTGACTTCATGGAGGCAGTAAAAGGTGTTACGAAAAAAGTGACAATAGATGGTAAGCAGGAGAGTATAAAAATTCCAGCAGGGGTAAATACAGGGTCTAGAATTCGATTTAAAGACTACGATGTTGTAGTGGAAGTAAGTCCTTCCAGTACATTTATGCGCGAAGGATACGATATTGTCACAGACGAGGAAATTTCTTTCCCCCAGGCAGCATTGGGAGTAGAAAAAGAAGTAGAGACCATAGATGGAAAAGTAACCGTGCGAATCCCGGCAGGAACTCAGCCAAATAGTCTTATTCGCTTAAAAGGAAAGGGTGTGCAGCATGTGCAAAGTAGTGCACGAGGAGACCAGTATTTAAGAATAAAAATAGTTATTCCCAAAAATTTAAGCTCCAAGCAAAAAGAACTTCTTAAAGAATTTGAAGGAGATAGTGGTAAAAAAGGCTGGTTTTAGATAGAGAGGACTAAAGATTTCCTTCAATTGCCTCAACAATTCCTTCAGCTGTATTTGCAAGCTTTCCTGTCACTACAAGCGCATCTCCCTTAAAATGGTTTACTTCTGCTCGTACTCTGGTAGTCACAGATTCTGCAAGCGTTCTTACTGCTTCTTTTCTATCTCCAATATCAAGAAGTTGCCCAGTAACGTTCCACGTATCAGTAGCATTATCTCTCCCTTTGTCAGCTAGAGCTCGTAATGCCTGTCCTTTTATTTCGAGGGGATGTGCTAATCTTCGAATTGCCATAATCTTCTTATAAGATATATAATGATAAATCAATTATACCATCTCTTTCCTTGATTGATCTCATAGAGACTTACATGGAGTAATTAAGAACGAGAGACAGGAGGTTTTCCTTCAATAAATTCTGCAACACGTGCTGCGCCAGTTGCAAGATCTCCTTTAAAATGGTCTATTTCAGCATCGCCTAGCATATCAAGTGACTCAAATGCAGATATTGCTGCTGCTAATGGCTGGGCATCTTCAAGATAGCTTCTCGTATGGCCAAGGAGAGTCCTAGCACGTTGTCTTTCCAAACCTGCAAGTTCTCTTTGCTTTGCCCCAATTGATCTTAATATTTCCGAAGCACTTCTTTCTCCTGATGGCATCTTATTATTATAAGATATATTTAATAGTAA
The DNA here is from genome assembly GCA_035631115.1 of Candidatus Eiseniibacteriota bacterium. GTDB lineage: Bacteria > Patescibacteriota > Microgenomatia > Levybacterales > UBA12049 > DASQJJ01. The sequence goes on along the minus strand of DASQJJ010000012.1, from coordinate 11,240 downwards.
ATCAATATTGTTATTTCTTCCTTGATCGATCAATCTGAATCTAGGAGACTATAATAGTCTATCGTAATCTTTTATTGACTCTAAGAATAAAATGGTATATTCTATCGGCTATGCCAAACACACATGTATTTATTGCTTTCCAGCCGCGAGATAATGTGTCTTTAACTCCTGTTACTATGACAAGGGGAAGTGGAAGACACTATGGACTTTTACCGAATGGTCGGGATCCACAGCCTGGAGAAGCAGTATATGCAATAGGAGGAAGAAAAGCTGGTGCCAGATTTGAATATATAAATGCAACTACACAACCTCCTACCGTAGCAACCCTTTTTGTGAGACTCAGGCAGACAAAACAGAGTTCGGTACTAGAAGTTAGTGATGCACTAAGACTTAGGCGAGAAATTCCAATTCCTCTCAGTGGAGCTGAAATTACTTCTCCGTTAGATACTGGCCTTCACTACTCATCTGGAGAAAGATCGTAACCCACAATTCTTCCTTGATCGGACAATCTGAATCTGGTATACTTAGTCAACTATGGCAGCTGTACAACGAAGTGAATTTTATTTAGCACTCAATCAAGTCGCAACCGAAAGAGGCGTAGAAATGAGTGTTGTTTTGGACGCAATCGAAAATGCTATTCTGGCTGCATACAAAAAAGACCATCCTGGCACAGAAGTAGAAGACTACACAGTTAAAATAAATCAAAATACTGGAGAAGCACGAGTTATCCATGGAAAAGACGATGTAACACCTCCAGGCTTTGGTCGCATTGCAGCCCAGACAGCAAAGCAAGTAATTCTTCAAAAAGTACGAGAAAAAGAAAAAGAAGCAGTATTGGCAGACTTCTCTACAAAAATTGGCACTATTATGAATGGGACAGTGCTACGATTTGCAGGACCAAATGTTATTGTTGATTTAGGTAAATCCGAGGCTATTATGCCTCCAAATGAGCAAGTTGCAGTAGAAAGGTATCACCAAAATCAACGACTCTCTTTTTATATTGTCGAAATTAGAGAAGGTCTTAAGGGACAAGAATTAGTTGTCTCTAGAGCACACAATGGTCTTTTGGAAGGGCTCTTTAAAAGAGAAGTGCCAGAAATTGCACAAGGAAATGTTGTTATTAAAACAATGGTACGAGAGCCTGGAAGTAGAAGTAAAATTGCAGTTGCAGCAACAGCCCCAGGAATTGATCCAGTTGGAAGCTGTGTTGGACAAAAAGGTGTACGAGTACAAGCTATTATTCAAGAATTCGGTGGACTTGAGAAAATTGATATTATCCAATGGAGTGATGATGTAAAAACTTTTATTGCGTCTAGTCTTTCTCCAGCAAAAGACCTGCAAATTAATTTAGATGAAGAAAGTAAGACGGCAACTGTTATTACACCAAAAGATCAGCTTTCTATTGCAATTGGTAAAGAAGGACAAAATGCACGTTTAGCATCCAAATTAACCGGGTGGAGAATAGAAATTAAAGAATCCGATGCACCAGTTGCAGAGGTAAAAGTAGAGGAAGTTAAGACTGAAGAACCAAAAGAAGAGGTTGCAAATGAGACAAAAGAGCCAGAGGAGCCAAAAGAAGAAAGTTCAGACGTCATTCTGGGGAACGAAGTGACTCCAGAATCTAAAGAAGAAACCACAGAAGATGCTGGACAAGCCAGCATGACAGTTCCAGAAGCTACAAAAGAGACAGAAGAGCCAGAAGCACCAAAAGAAGAAGTCTCAGTAGAAGAGAAAGCATAGTTTATGAAATATTCTTATTCTTGCTAACAATTCTCCTCAGCGCTTCTTCTCCAAGTGATTCGTTAGTTAGTTTTTAGTTCGTCGTTCGTCGTACTTACTAACTAACCATAAACTAATAACTATGAACCATATTACTTTTGCACCAGTTGTTTCTGTCCTAGGCCATGTTGATCATGGGAAAACAACTCTTCTTGATGCTATCCGCAAAAGCAGTGTTGCTGCTCGCGAACACGGCGGTATTACCCAAAAAATTGGAGCATCCAGCGTAGAAATAGCCACAGACTCAGGTAAACGAAAAATTACCCTTGTAGATACCCCAGGACATGCTGCATTCTCTGCAATGCGAGGAAGAGGAGCACGAGTTGCCGATGTGGGTATTCTGGTTGTTGCTGCGAATGATGGTATTATGCCCCAAACAAAAGAGTCTATTCAAATTCTTAAAAATGCTGGTATTCCTTTTATAGTTGCTTTTACCAAAGCAGACTTGCCAGATATTAATACCGAAAAAGTAAAACAACAGCTCCTAAAAGAGGAGGTCATGATAGATAGTCTTGGTGGAGATGTGCCTTCTCTAGAGGTGTCTGCCAAAACAGGCAAAAATATTAAAGAGTTATTAGATTTGGTTGCGCTGGTCTTTGATATGCATTATACAGACGAAAAAATGACAGGGAAAGTAGGAGAAGATCAGCCTTTGGAGGCAGTTGTTATTGAATCTAAGCTAGATCCAAAGTCTGGAGCCAAGGCAACAGTTGTGGTAAAAAATGGAACACTTACGGTGAAGGATATGGTTGTTGTGGGTAGTGCCAAAGGGAAAGTACGAGCACTTATTAGCGACACTGGCGCACAACTTCCCAAAGCAACTATTGGAGAGGGTGTAGAAATTCTTGGATTTGAGACAGTACCCCCTGTAGGAGGAATTGTGAGAAAACAAGGTGAAGAGGCAGGGGACTTGGTTGCTGCTCCTGTTGTTGCAAAAAAGCTTACAGACGAGGAGACAGTCTTGTCACTTATTCTTGTTGCTGATACCCAAGGGTCTTTGGAGGCATTACTTCATAGTCTTCCAGAGGGAATACGAGTTATTTTAAGTAAAACAGGAGATGTATCTGAGGCAGATATTATTATGGCAAAGCAAGTTGGCGCATTTGTGCTTACCTTCAACATAAAGCTTAAGCCGGATGTCATTAAATTTGCAATTCAGGAGAAGGTCCTTCTTAAAAATTATGGCATTATCTATGAGTTGCTGGACGAATTGAGAGATGCCAAAGATGGAAAAGTGTTGTCTGGTATGGAGCAAGTATATGGTGGTGCCCAAATTCTTGCCTCTTTTCCTTTTGAAAAATCCCTTGTTTTGGGCATCCGAGTGGTAGAAGGAAGAATTGCTAAAGGAGATAAAATTCGACTAACAAGAGACGATATAGTAATTGGGGAAAGCAGTATTGTCTCTTTACGAAAAGGCAAGGAAATAGCCTCAAAAGCCGAGAAAAATGAAGAAGCAGGCATTATCATATCGCCTCAACTTGACTTTTTGGTTGGGGATGTGATAATATCCCATAGCTAGTATGGATAATAATCTATTTCAGCGCCTTAAAGAGCTGATAGAAAACAACCAGACCATAGGTATTATGGTTGCTCCAAATCCCTCTTTTGATGGACTCGCAGCAGGGCTTGGTCTTTATTTGTCTTTAAAACAGATGAATAAAAACGTATCTATTGTATGTCCAACAGATCCAACGGTAGGTGTATCTTCTTTGGTGGGTATAGATAAATTGCAAAAGTCTTTTAGTGGCGTAGGAGGCGATTTGGTTGTCTCTTTTCCTTATAAAGAAGGAGAAATAGAAAAAGTTTCATATGACGTCGATGGAGGAAAATTGCGAATTGTAGTAAAAGCAGGTGCTCAGGGGCTTTCTTTTAATCAGTCTGATGTTAATTTCCAGCAAGGTGGAGCAGCTCCTTCTTTAGTATTTTTTATTGGTGTTGCAGATATGGGACAAGTTGGATTTACCAAGACACCAGGAACAACAATTGTAAATATTGATAACAAATCAACAAATACTAAGTATGGAGACGTTGTGCATGTGAATGAAAAATTCACATCTCTTTCTGAGGAAGTAGCAGATTTTCTTACTCTTTTGGAGCCGCAAATTGAATTAGATGTAGATACATCACAAAATTTGCTCTCTGGTATATTAGCTGCAACCAATGATTTTGAAAATGGTGCAGGAAGTTATTTAGCATTTGAAATGGCAGGAATTCTTATGAAAAAAGGTGCGATTCGATCTGCTTCGGGTAGCGTTGCACGTCCTACGTCTACACAAATGCCAACCAATAATTATTTCCCACCACAACAGCAAGCACCTGTTGCACAACCTGTTGCGCCAATGATGCAGCCAGTACAGCAGCCACAGCAAGTTTTCCAACCTGCAGCTCCTGTACAGCAGCCAGTTCAGGAACAACGCGTAGAACAGCCACAACAGGTGTATCAACCCATGCAACAACAGGGCACTATGCAGAGTCCTGCTGCGCCTGTTCAGCAAGCACCTGTTCAGAACATTCAAAATGACCAGCCACCAGCAGATTGGTTAGCTCCAAAAGTCTACAAAGGCAGCTCCGTAGTATAGGGGTTCATCATATTGCTAAAGCAAAACAAAGCTGCTATAATACATACAGTTAAATTTAAGATAACAAGAAAAGAACGCAAATATGCCACTAACTCCTGTACAAAAACAAGACATCATAAAACAGTACGCAACCGTAGACGGTGATACGGGCAGTCCAGAAGTACAAATTGCTCTTCTTACACATAGAATTCAAGTGCTTATTAAGCATTTGCAAGACCATAAGAGTGATAATCATAGTAGAAGAGGACTTTTGTCTATGATTGCCAAGAGACGACGCCTGCTTAACTTCCTAGAAAAGGTAGATAAAGTAAGAGCAGCAGAAGTAATAAAAAAATTAGGACTCAGAAGTTGAGTGAAACGAAATCCCGCTAAGCGGGATCTATGAATCCTCGATACGAAAGAACGAACGATATAAAAAATACAACAAACATAATGAAAGTTACCTCAAAAAGTATTGATTTTGCCGGGAAAAAGTTAACACTGGAAACAGGCAAATTAGCAAAGCTCGCAACAGCTGCAGTAACAGCTCGACTTGGTGACACCATGGTTTTGGCAACCGTTGTTGCATCCCGAAAAGAAACAACCTTAGATTACTTCCCACTTTCTGTTGAATATATTGAAAGACTCTATGCAGGAGGACGAATTAAAGGAAGTCGATGGGTAAAAAGACAAGGAAGACCAACAGACGAGGCTGTCCTTACGGGAAGACTTATTGATAGGTCTATTCGTCCACTTTTCCCTAAAGAATATAAAAATGATGTCCAAGTGGTGGTAACAGTCCTTTCTGTCGATGGAGAAAACGAAGCAGACGTGCTGGCAATTATTGCAGTCTCTGCAGCACTCGCTATGTCTCCAATTCCATGGAAAGGCCCAATTGGCGCAATACGAATGGGATACAAAGAGGGAGAATATCTTTTTAATCCAGGTGGAGAGGTTTTGGCAGCATCAGATTTGGATTTAGTTGCAACACAAAGTAAAGAAAAAACCCTCATGCTTGAGGCTGGAGCATTACAAGTTGCGGAAGATGTTGTGTTGGAATCTATTAATAAAGCACAAGCTGAGACCAGTAAGCTTATTGATTTTATTGCAGATTTTGCAAAGGCAGCAGGAAAAGAAAAAATTGTTGTTAATCCAGACACACTCCTTTTGGAATTTGTTACCAAAATAGAAAAAGAGTACAAGAAAGAAATAGAAAATCTTGTTGCCTTACGAGCAGAAAATGAAGGAAGTAGTGCAGATCAGGAGCTTTTGGTAGATAAAATTCACGCAGAAGAATTAGCAGCAAATGCAGATATTAAGGTAGATAAAAAAACCATTGGTAAAGCAGTAGAAAAGGTATTCTTTAAAATTATCCGCAAGAATATTCTGGAAAAAGGCAATAGACCAGATGGACGAAAAATAGATGAAATTAGGCCAATTAGCGCAGAAGTAGACTTCTTGCCACGAGTACATGGATCTGGACTTTTCCAAAGAGGCGACACACAAGCATTAAGTATTGTAACTCTTGGTGCAGGACGAATGGAGCAGCTTTTAGAATCTCCAGAAGGAGAAGAGAAAAAGCGATATATTCATCACTATTCTTTCCCACCCTATTCTGTTGGAGAAACAGGAAGAGTAGGCTTTTTAAGTAGACGAGAAATTGGTCATGGAGCATTAGGAGAAAGAGCACTATTGGGTGTTATTCCTTCTCAAGAAGTATTCCCATACACTATTCAGGTTAACTCCGAAGTTTTGGCATCGAACGGCTCTACGTCTATGGCGTCTACGTGTGGATCGACACTTGCTCTTATGGCTGCAGGAGTACCAATCTTGGCTCCAGTTGCTGGAATTGCCATGGGTCGAGTACAAGATGGAGAGAAATATGTGCTCTTAACAGATATTTTGGGTCTAGAGGATTTCTCTGGAGACATGGACTTTAAAGTTGCAGGAAGTGCAACAGGTGTAACTGCAATTCAATTGGATGTAAAAGATGCAGGACTTACTGTTGCACAAATTAAAGAAGTCTTTGAAAAAGCAAAAGTTGCACGAATGCACCTTTTGGATGTTATGTTGGCTGCAATCGCAGAGCCAAGAAAAGAAGTATCTGTACTCGCACCAAAAATAGTTATGCTAAAGATTCCAGTAATGAAAATTGGAGAGCTTATTGGACCGGGTGGCAAGGTAATTAAAAATCTTATGGCTCAGACAGGTGCAACAATAGATGTAGAAGATGATGGGTCGGTCAGTGTCTCGGGAGACGATGAAGCAGGGGTGAAAAAAGCTGCAGATTGGATAAGTGGACTTACCCGAGAAGTTGCTGTAGGAGAAAAATTTGAAGATGCAGAAGTAAAAAGAATTCTTCCATTTGGTGCATTTGTAGAATTCTTACCAGGAAAAGAAGGTATGGTGCATGTGTCCAAGATGACAGATCATTTTGTCCAAAATCCATCTGAAGTCGTAACTATTGGAGATAAAGTAACAGTGTGGGTAAGTGAAGTAGACGATCAAGGACGATATAACTTAACCATGCGAGAGCCTGGCACAGATACTGGCGGACAACAAGGTGGTTCACAAGGAGATACACGGGAAAGAAAAGAAGGACACGGACGAGATTTTGGTGGTGGACATGCTCCACGAGGTGGCGGATTTGCGCCAAGACCATACACAGCAGCACCTACCGGGACAGGTATGGGTCAAGCAGCACCACAAAAGCATCCTTTAGCAATGCAATTTGAAAGAGAAAAGCGTCAACAAGGACGGACAGGCTTTCGAGGACAAAAAAGAGACTACAACCGGTAAGTTCATTGTTATTCGTTCATAGTTCATAGTAAAAAAACGACGAACGACGAACTAATAACTAACTAACTTCTTAATTCCTCACAATCTTGAATAAACAAACTAAAACATTCATACTTATATAAATCATGAATAATAAACAAGACCAAGTTTCTTTAATACCCTTAAGCGGGGTAGGGGATGTCACGCGCAACATGTACGTGTATCAATATCAGGATCAGATGCTGATAGTTGATTGCGGACTTGGATTTGCAGACGAGACTATGCTTGGTGTGGATTTACTTATTCCAGACATTACGTATCTACAAAATGCTATTAAACAGGGTAAACGAATTGTTGGCATGCTTATTACCCATGGACACGAGGACCATATGGGTGCCTTGCCTTTTATTCTTCCCCAGCTTCCCGACTTTCCTATTTATGCTACAACCCTGTGTGCAAATTTGGCCAATGGAAAATTAAAAGAATTTGGTGTTGCGAAAAAAGTAGAAGCAGTACCGCTAGAATCGGACCACGAACTCCATTTAGGGGTATTTTCTGCACAATTTATTCGAGTAACGCATTCTGTCCCAGATACATCCCATATTTTTATTCGGACACCAATTGGTAATTTCTACCATGGAAGTGACTTTAAAATAGACGAGACGCCATTTGATAATAAAAAAACAGACAAAGAAAAAATAAAAAGGTTAGCTGCTCAGGGTGTGATGTGTCTTCTTTCCGACTGTCTTGGTGCCGAAAGACAAGGACATGTTCCAACAGAAGCAACACTGACAGATTTCTTCTTTGACGAAATGAAAAAGACCCAGGGGAAATTTATTGTTACAACCTATTCATCCAACATAAATAGACTCAATCAAGTCCTGCAGGCTGCACAAAAATTGGGAAGACGAGTATGCTTTGTTGGAAGGTCGCTCGTGAATACTGTCGAGGTTGCAAAAATGCTTAAATTGATAAATCTTCCAAAGGGAATGGAAATTAGGATGGATGAGATAAAGCAGTATAAGAATAGTCAGCTGGTACTTTTTGTTGCAGGAAGTCAGGGGCAGGAAAATTCTGCGCTTACACGAATTGCCAATAAAGAGCATAAAGATGTGCGGCTTACGCCACAAGACACCGTAGTATTTTCCTCGGACCCAATTCCTGGAAATGAAATAAGTGTGAATACCCTTATAGATACATTAATGCGAATTGGGACAAATGTAGTGTATTCAAGTATTGCCCATGTGCATGTATCTGGACACGGGTCTACAGATGAATTGGGTGAATTAATAGACATGGTAAAGCCGAAAAAGCTTTTCCCAATTGGAGGAAACTTTAAGCATATGGTTGCATATCAAAAATTAGCTATGCAAAAAGGATACAACAAGCAGGACGTTTTCTTGCCAGAAGATGGACAGGAAATTGTCTTTACCAGAAGTGGCGCAGCTTTTGGGCAGAAATTTATGGTACGTAGAGTCTATGTAGACCAAATAAGTGGAGAGGAAATAGAAAGTTATGTGCTTCGAGATAGGCAAAAGTTATCTCAAGATGGTGTGGTTGCTATAATTGCCGAAATAGATGGAGAAATAGGTGGCCTTACCCAAAATCCAACGGTTATTGTGCGAGGATTTTCGGACAAAGATACAGATATGCTTATAAAAGTTGTCCAAAAAGAAATGCAGAAAATGTTTGCTACCAAAAAGGGCAGAATAACGAATTTTATGTACGTACGTAGAATGATAGGCAAGACAATAGAAGAAAAATTATTCCGTCAGTATAGAAAAAAGCCCCTCATTCTCCCAGTAGTAATAGAAGTATAAATCAGAACACTCAGAATACTCAGACATTCAGATAAAATCAGAAATTCTGAAAATCTGATACGATAAAATAATGATTCGAGATGTTACTGACTTAGAGGTATATAACGAATCATTGCGCTTACTAAAAGTTCTTTATGAGTTTCTTAAAAGGATTCCAAAAGCTGAATATGATTCAGTCCTTCAATTAAAAAGAGCCGCAAAATCGGTTCCGGCAAATATTGCTGAAGGCTTTGCCAAACGATCATCAGAAAAAGAATTTAAGAGGTTTCTTAAAATAGCACTAGGGTCTAATGATGAAGTCACCACACACCTAAGAACATTAAAAATTACCGTCGAGCACCTAGCAATATCAGTAGAGAATTTAATAGAACAATATACTATTTTGTCGAAAAGAATAAATAAACTTCTTACTATCTGGAGATCTGGTTTTTTCTGACATTCTGATTATCTGGGTTTTCCGAGTATTCCGAGTTTTCTGAAATAGCTTGCAAAGCTGTTTCGATTCTCTATAATAGATACATGCCCAGACAACGAGGTGGTGGGAGACGCCGCCGTGTTAAGTTAAAAAAAGAGACAATTTATAGCTTATTTGGCCTTGGAATGTTTGTTGTTGGTATACTGCAATTCCTAGCTTTTAGTAAGCAAGGAGAGGCACTTATTTCTCTTTCAGCATTTCTTGACAGAAATTTTGGACAGCTTCAGTATGTATTTCCTCTTGTCTTTATTTTTCTTGCATTTCTTTTTTTCCGCTTTAAATTTTTCCTCTCCAAGCCGCATGTTGCGATAGGATATATCTTAGCCTTTTTCTCGGCCTTAGGCATATTAAAATCCGGCAGTGTTGGCACGCATATGTTTCAAATTTTATCCGACATTTTAGGAAATGTGGGCGCAGACTTAATTTTTATTGCAGGAATTTTTGTTGGTCTGGTAGTATTCTTTGATACCTCCTTTGACGAATTGATGCAGGGAATTACAGCAGTACTTGCTTTTGTCCCACGTCTTATCCCCGCAAGTGTTTTTAAGAGTAAGAGGCCGCTTACCAACGATAAAAAAATGACAATTAAGCAACTCGGCTTATCAGACAACAATACTAAGACACAGCCTTTATTTCCTTCTTCGAAAATGAATGATGACAATAAAGGACTTGTGGTAAAGAAAAAAGAGCCGGAGCTTATCTCGGATGCATTGGTAAGCAATGTCCTGGAAGGCGGCATGTGGGAATATCCAGCATTAGAGTTGTTGTCTGACTCAACAGGTGCTAAGGCAGAAAGAGGAGACGTAAAACGAATTGCGCAAATTATAGAAAAGACGCTGGAATCCTTTGGCATTGCAGCACGCGTTGCCGAGGTAAATTTGGGTCCTGCAGTCACCCAGTATGCCCTAGAAATTGCTTTGGGGACAAAAGTGAGTAAGATTACCTCTTTGACAAATGATTTGGCATTGGCAACAGAGGCGCCAAGCGGACAAATCCGTATAGAAGCGCCAATTCCTGGACGAAATTTGGTGGGTATAGAAATTCCAAATAGATCTTTAGAAGTGGTTGGGCTTCGCACTATGCTTTCAAGCGCTATTATGCAAAAAGCAAAGTCCAAGCTTACTGTTGCACTGGGTCTGGATGTATCGGGTAATCCTGTTGTTGCAGATATTGCAAAAATGCCACACCTTCTCATTGCAGGTACTACTGGGTCTGGAAAATCTATTGCCTTGAATGCATTTATTGCCTCTATCCTTTTTAGAGCGTCCCCTCAAGAAGTGAAATTTATTATGGTTGATCCTAAGCGAGTGGAAATGACTGGATACAATGGCATTCCGCATTTACTGACTCCTGTTATTGTGGAACAAGATAAAATTTTGTCCGCACTTAAATGGGCAATGGGAGAAATGGATAGAAGGTACAAGCTATTTGCAGAAAGGGGAGTAAAAAATATTGATTCCTACAACGAGTTGTCTGGATTTCAGGCACTGCCATTTATTGTAATCATTATTGATGAGTTGGCAGACTTAATGATATTTGCGCCTGTTGAAGTTGAAGACGCCATTGCACGTCTTGCACAAATGGCTCGAGCAACTGGAATTCACTTGGTCATTGCAACCCAGCGTCCATCGGTCGATGTTATTACTGGTCTTATTAAGGCAAATATTCCAACACGAATTGCCTTTAATGTGTCCTCCCTTATTGATTCACGTGTTATCTTGGATGGACCAGGAGCAGAAAAATTATTGGGTCGCGGAGATATGTTGTACATACCACCAGATCAGGCTAAGCCAACTCGTATTCAAGGAGCATATGTTTCCGAAAAAGAAT
>DASQJJ010000011.1:0-2718 GCA_035631115.1 Candidatus Eiseniibacteriota bacterium | reverse complement strand
AATTTTTGGTGTTGAGAAATTGGATAGAGGGTACGAAAAATTCGAAAAAAGATTACAGGCATTGGGAGCAACTATAGAAAGGATAACAGAAGACTAATATGACCACACAACCAACAATTGGCGCAATCGTTTTGGCTGCAGGCAAAGGATCTCGGATGAAGTCAAAAGATGCAAATAAAGTAACATTAGCGATTGGTACAAAGCCCTTGATTCTTCATATTGTTGAAAGGCTTGAAGATGTCAATATACATCCAATAGTGGTAGTTGTTGGCTTTGCAAAGGAATCAGTTATGAGTGCGGTTTCGGGGAAAGGTATTATTTTTGCAGAACAAAAGAAAAGACTTGGAACAGGACATGCGACCATAAAAGGCTTACAAGCATTACCAAAAGATGTTAATGATGTCTTCATTGTATATGGAGATGAATTTTCCTATCCAAAAGAAAAAACACAGGAGTTAATAGATAAGCATATTGCATTAGGCTCGGCTTTGACGTTTCTTACTATTGAGGTGGAAAATCCTTATGGATTGGGAAGAATTGTACGTGATGCAGATGGAAATGTGGTAAAGATTGTCGAAGAAAAGGATGCAACAGATGAAGAGCGGCTTATTAAAGAGGTTAATCCAGGGTCATATGTATGTACCCGGGAATTTTTAGAAAAATATCTTCCAAAAATAAAAAAAAGTGAAGTAACAGGGGAATATTACTTAACAAGTATTATAGACTTAGCAATGGAACATAATGAAAAAGTAGATACAGTACAAGCAGGTGCTATGATATGGAAAGGAATTAATACCAAAGAAGAATTGGCAGAGGCACAACAAGTCTTCGCAGTTCTTGATAATTAATATGCAAGCAGTCATTTTAGTTGCAGGACAATCGAGAAGATTTTATCCCTATACATCATATGGGCATAAATCGATGGTTCCTCTGATGGGAAAACCTCTTCTGCAACACACTCTTGAATCTCTTAAAGAAGCAAAAATAGCCAACGTTGTCATTGTGGTCGGAAAGGATAGTATGATTCCCGAGAGACTTGAAAAAATTTCTGGACTGCATGTAACTTTTGTGGAGCAAAACGAATCATTAGGTATGGGAAATGCTTTGCTGCAGGCTGAATCAGTACTGGAAGAATCATTTTTTCTTCTTAGTGGATATCATTTAGAAGTTGCAGATTTTACAAAAGATTTACTCAAAAAACAAAAAAACAAGGATGATGTTGTGCTTCTCGCAAAAGAAGACTCTATTTTAGAGAGATATGGGGTTTTGAAGGTTGAAGGAGATACAGTGCTTTCTCTTACTGAAAGACCAACTGTGACAGAAGGTGCACAGCTTCGTGTAGTGAGTATATACCTACTCAATAAAACATTTCTTCATACACTAAAAGGTATTCCTACAGAGCAGTATCACTTTGAGAAAGCATTAGACACATACGCTAAAAATAATTCAGTGCGATTTGTAAAAACAGACAGTCTCACCATAACACTGAAGCATAGTTGGGATCTGCTCACTGTAAAAGAATATCTTCTCTCAAAGATGAAGAGGTCTATTTCATCGAAGGCGTCAGTTGCAAAATCCGCGATTATTGAAGGAAACGTCTTTATCGCCGATAACGTGAAGATTTTGGAAGGGGCATGCATTAAGGGCCCTTGCTTTTTGGGACAGGGAGTTGTTGTAGGAAATAACGCAATACTGCGAAATGGTGTTGTTGCAGAAGAGCAAGCAGTTATTGGAGCAAATCTTGAAGTGAAAAATACCATTCTTATGCAGCACGCAACAACACACAATGGATTTATTGGAGATAGTGTTGTTGGTCAGTACACTCGCCTTGCAGGAGGATTTTATAGTGCAAATGTGCGATTTGATAGAGGGGACATTGTTGCAAAAGTGCGAGATGAGAGCATCAACACACATAAAAAGCATATTGGAGTAATGGTTGGCGAATATGTAGATACAGGAGTGGGAGTGACTACAATGCCGGGAGTAAGTATTGGTAATCATGTTACTATTGGTCCATCAACGATGATTTCTGAAAATGTCGAGGATAATACCCTTATATATGCAAAATTCCAAACAGTTGTTAAGAAAAAGTCCATTCGATAAGCTCAGGACAAAAGCATGAATAAGACACTTCTCCTATTTGATATTGATTACACACTTTTTGACACAACATTATATAAAAAAGAAGTTGCTCACGAATTAACAAAACTTGTTTCTCATTTAGAGGAAGACAAAGCGTACGCAATTATAGAAGAGGTATATTACAATGTTCGAAGCTTTGGAAGTTTTGACCCAAGTTTATTTGCAGATCTATTTTTACAGAAAGTACCCAATGCTCCATCAAAAGAAATTATTGAGGAGATTTGGTGGAGAAAAGACATTCTTGAATCTGCATTGTACCCAGAAGTAGTTTCGACACTCCATGCTCTTTCAAAAAATACTAATTTACAATTAGGTATTTTTTCATCTGGGAAGACTGAGTTTCAGCTTGCAAAGATAGCTCACCTCGAAGATTTTTTTCACAAAGGAAGTATCCACATTGCTTCGTTTAAAGAAGAAACGATAGATGAATTGATTGGAGAGTATGGAGACAGGAAAATGATACTCGTTGATGATTATATTGAAATATTAGTTACGATTAAAAAACAAAAACCAGACACAACTGCTGTCTGGATGAAAAGGGGACGATTTGCAGAAAAAGCACAGATTCCAGAGGGA
>DASQJJ010000010.1:0-6669 GCA_035631115.1 Candidatus Eiseniibacteriota bacterium | reverse complement strand
AGCTTTTATATGCAATCTATGCAACACAAGACAGGACCGTAGTGCCCTTACAAGACATTCCCAATTACCTCAAGCAAGCAACTATAGCAATAGAAGATAAGAATTTTTATAAAAATCCAGGATTTGATATTGGCGCAATACTACGAGCATTTCTGGCAGATGTTAGCCATAAAAATTTCCAGGGAGGGTCAACACTTACCCAACAACTCGTTAAATCAACTCTGCTTACCCCAGAGCAATCCATTAAAAGAAAAGTGGAGGAAATTCTTATTTCTTTTTGGACCGAGCACATGTACAGCAAGGACGAAATTCTCCAGTTGTACTTAAATGAAGTGCCATATGGAGGCACTGCATGGGGCGTTGAATCCGCAGCCAATTTGTATTTTGGGAAAAGTGTAAAAGATTTGGATTTGGCAGAAAGCGCATTTTTAGCAGGACTTCCTCAAGCGCCAACAACCTATTCCCCATTTGGTATCTATCCAAACCTTTGGAAAAATAGACAAGTTGACGTCCTCTCTCATATGAAAGACTTGGGATTTATTACTAGTAAACAGGAAGAGGAAGCAAAAAAGGAAGAATTAGAATTTGCCCAACCCCAAACCCCACTGCATGCGCCACATTTTGCTATGTATATAAAAGATTTGCTCATTCAAAAATACGGCTTGCCACTTGTGGAAAAAGGAGGACTCAATGTCGTAACCACCTTGGATTTACCCATACAGGAGTATGCACAGCAAGTTGTCACGACCGAGGTGGGCAAAGACTCATCCCTCGCACTCACGAATGGAGCAGCAGTTGTCACCAACCCCAAAACAGGAGATATTCTTGCAATGGTTGGATCTGCGGACTATAACAATCCTAATTGGGGAAATGTAAATATTGCTACGTCACTTCGCCAACCTGGATCATCGATAAAAGTGGTTACATACGCCGCAGGATTATCACGTGGTATGACTGCTGCGACACCAATAGATGATAGTCCGGTAAGTTTTCCAGGACTTATTAGTCCCTATGCCCCGGTTAATTACGACGGGCAATTTCATGGACGGGTAACTCTTCGACAGGCACTCGCCAATTCATTTAATATTCCTGCTGTCAAAACGCTTAACAATGTTGGCATTGATGCGTTTGTCGACTTAGGACACGCTCTTGGCATCTCTCACTTAGGAAATGCCGATGAATATGGACTATCTGTTACATTAGGGAGTGCCGAGGTAACTATGCTTGATATGGCAACTGCGTATGGCACCTTGGCAAATTTGGGTCAGCGTGTCGACATAAACCCTATTCTTAAAATTACTGATTCCAATGGTACGGTCCTGGAGGAGAAAAAATCTGCATCTGGCGAGCAAGTATTAGATAAGGGAGTTGCATTTATTCTTGGAGATATTTTGGCAGACAATACTGCTCGAAGTTGGGAATTTGGCAGCAATTCTCCTTTGAAAATAGACAATCATTTTGTCTCGGTCAAAACAGGAACAACAGACAACAAAAGAGATAATTGGACCGATGGGTACACCCCAAATTTTGTTGTTATTACGTGGGTTGGGAATAATGATAATACACCAATGAGTCAAAGCCTCGCGTCCGGCATTACGGGTGCTGCTCCTATTTGGCACGGCATTATGAGTAAGCTACTGGACAAAACAACAGACCAAGATAGAATTATTCCTGATGATATTATTTCTAAAGAGTGCCTTGGCCACACTGAATATTTTGTAAAAGGCACAGAAGACAGTATAAATTGTGCTATGAGTATTCCTACCTGGACCCCAACACCCTCCCCTACTCCGTAGAGTAAGGAATTTCTAATTTCTAATTTCTAATTTCAAATTAAATTCCAAATATCAAATAATGGAAGTTCTTGCGTAGGAATATTTTCGAGTCTTTACACGTAATACCATAAGACGAACTTTGTTTTAGAACTGTACACGTTTGGAATATTGCCAGTTAGGCTTGTTTATAAATAGAGAAATCATCTACGAGAGATTTATATAACATGAGCTAAAGACGAGAAAATATTTCGAGAAAGAAAATTCAAACAGATTGCTTAATAAGACTTTGGAGTTTTTTATAATTCTCCTCTGGATTTCCTTTGTAAATAAATCCTGTTGTTACAAATCTCGTTACCCCTGCCTGTTTTGCCATAGCAATCGTCTCGTCATTCACTCCTCCATCTATTTCTATTGCAATAAATGGGTCTTTTGCACGTAAGGCTTTTGCTTTTCCCAGTCTATCAGGAAGCATAGTAGCCCCGGAATATCCTGCTTTCTCACCTGTATAGAATTGGACAACATCTATATCGTCAAGATTGACAGAATCCAAAACAGAAAGACTCGTTGGACCATCTATTCCCAATCCTGCTTCTCCATATAATTGTGCTTTAGCAATAAACGCTGTAATATCCGGCATTTTTTCTACCTGGCCAATAAAACGAGTAAATCCACAGTCAGCAAATGACTTGACGTACTGCACGGGATTGTCTGTCATAAAGTGCGCTTCAAGAATCACTCTTCCTGCATATTTTTTTAAAGGAGTTGGATCAAGACATACCTCATCAGGAACAAACTTACCATCTGTAACGTCTATGTGAATACTTTCTGCAAATGGCAATACGAGTTGGATTCTTTTTTCTATATCTTCCCAGTCCTTCAGCGTCCCAGGTGCAGGAATAATTTCTAAATGAAGTGGATTACGTATTTTACCCATGTAGCTCGTCTTCTATATTTTGGATTTTCTTAAGACGTCTTGCATGTCTTTGACTTTGAGAAAAAGGTGTTTCAAGCCACAGCTTAATTGCGGTAAATGCTTCCTCATCTGTAACAAATCGTGCGCCTATAGAAAGAATATTCGCATCATCATGTTCGCGTGTGAGTCGGATCATTTCATAAGGATCGTCACTGACTAGTCCTGTTACATCTACTGTTCGTACGGGTACTTTTGGACTATAAAAAACGACAGCTTTCACGTAAGGAAATTTGTTGGCAAGCATTGACTCTCCTTGTCCATTACCTCCAAAAATAATTGCCCTATCTGTTGGAAATTCCGATACTTTTTGTGCTGCTTTAGCAATAAAATCTGGATAATCATCGTCTGGATTAAATTCGTGCACGCCACAATCTTCTACATCGTATTCCAAACCTTGGAGAAATGTTTTTACCCTCTCTTTCAACTCATAACCAGCGTGGTCTGTTGCTAAATAAATCTTCATTGCTATACCTATGCTAATCCAATTCGAGAAAGTTGGCAAGAGACGTTTTTATAGTTAGTCAAAAAAACACAAATTAGTGTAATTTTATGCCTATTTTGTCAGGAAAAAGTCTCTTGACAGTCAGGTATAGCACTACTATAATGAATTCTTCCTAGTCCTATAGGGCTAGATGTCTAAGTACCAATAGGTACTAATAGACAAAAAGGATCGGTGAAACATATGTTAAGTACACAAGAAATTGCAGCAATGAATCAAAGGTTTGCAACAGCATCCCAAGAAAATAGAGAAACGTTACAAAGAATGGAAACAGCATTAAGATCCCGACATACACCAGTAGCACTTCCTGGGGGAAACGAAAGTCACTTTATTTGGTCAGGAAGAGTACAACGTCACGCTCGACAGCAAGTAGGCGGTAGGGTTATATAAACTATAATCTCTATATTTTAGGAAATTTTATAAAAACGGCTCCCTTGAGGGAGTTGTTTTTATTTGTCTTAGATACATTTTCTTGGTATAGTAAAGCTACTCCACTAACGTCATCCTGAACGGAGTGAAGGATCTCTATTCTTCGAATGAAATGAGAAGTTCTCACTTTGTTCGAACAATATAAAGAAAGAGATTCTTCGACAAGCCTCAGAATGACAAAAATTATGAAAAAGTTTCTTCCTATTTGCTTAACGTTACTTTTTATTTTTTCTTCGTTATTTTTCTTAGTTACGAAAAGCCCTGCAGATGAGTTGGACGACCTTACCAAACAAATTAATAGTCTTACTACAGCCCTTAACCAATCTATTAATGCAACCAAGCCATTAGAGTCTCAGCTTACTGCCATGCAAACACAAATTACTGGTATTAAAAATCGCGTTGCCTTTATCGAGCAAGATGTTGCAGCAAAGCAAAAAGAAATAGATGCGGGGTACACCAATTTGAATGCAAAAAAGGATTTACTCAATCACGCAATTCGTAATTTCTACATTAAGCAGTCCTACAACTCCCCTATCCTTATTTTTCTTTCTGGCAACAGTGCTGCAGAAATTACCCAAATTTTGCAATACCAAAAAGTTGCAGCAGATGAGGATAAGCAAATTATTACCAATATTGCTCTGTCTATTGCAGACTTGGAAGACAAGCAACATGTGTTGGAAAGTGAAAAATCGCGTCTTACCGCACTCAAGGCAAATTTAGACGAGCAATCTAGCAAATTAGACAAGATTGTAAGCGGCGCAAAGGCATATCAAGCAAGTCTTAATAGTCAAATATCTGATTTGTCTGCAAAGCAGCAATCATTACTTGCGGCAAAATTAGGAAGTCTGAATATTCCTCTTTTTGCTATCGCCGGTGGTGGATGCTCCTCGGATATTAGCCCGTACAAAAGTCCTGGATTTGATGGTCCAGAATTTGGACTTTTTTCCTACGGAGTGCCTAATAGAGTAGGACTTTCTCAGTATGGTGCGTTTGGGCGGGCTAAGGCGGGACAGGATTACAATCAAATTCTTTCAAGTTATTACAATTATGATTCTGTCTCGGATGCTAACCAAGGCACACAAATTCATGTGTCAGGAAATGGTATTGATATGACTTTATCTCTTGAGGAATATATGAAGAGAATTTATGAAGTACCTGATTCATGGGGAAGCCAAGGGGGAATGGAAGCACTCAAGGCACAGGCAATTGCAGCCCGCTCGTACGTACTTTCATATACCAATAATGGCCAGAATGCAATCTGCCCAACAGATTCTTGCCAAGTTTTCCAAACCAATCCAAAAGGCGGGAATTGGGAGCAAGCAGTCAACGCAACAGCAGGAAAAGTGATGGTGCAAGGAGGAAGTCCTATTAAGGCATGGTTTTCCTCAACTCATGGGGGATATATATTTACTTCCTCCGACATTGGCTGGAGCTCGACATCCTTTACTAAAAGAGGACAAGATGCAAGTAGCACCATTACTTCCTGGGCAACGCTTAATAGCAATGCATACGACAAAGACTCTCCATGGTTTTACTGTGATTGGGGAGGCAGGTCTCAATATAACAACACTGCATGGATGACCAGTAGCGAGATGGCAGATATTGTTAACTCTATTCTTCTTGTTCAAAATGAGTCGTCTGCAGATTCGCATATTCTCCAACCTGACAAGGCAGATTCAGAGATGTGGACGCCTGATCAGGTTAAGTCAGAATTAAGTAAATTCCGCACACCATTTTCATCTATTAGCGGAGGGTCTGTGGATGCAGACTTTGGAAGCGGTAAGTCAACCAGTGTCCACTTGCAAGGCGACCAAGGGAGCTTCACCGTAGACGCGGTCACTTTCCGCAAATACTTTAATTTACGTGCTCCAGCAAAAATACAAATTGTTGGATATCTGTACAATCTAGAAATTCATTAGGTGTGCTATTATACGAATATGAGCGATAGAGACACGCGCTTCTCCGAACATTTCGACACACCAGAGGACACTACTCCTTCAGAAGATGTCACTGTTAATTCCCGAGAATCTCAACAACAAGTACAAGAAACGGCACCTGTTGTCCCAAAGACCCTGCCTGCCGGCAAGGCAGGAAAAATGCTTACGAGAATGCATAATAAATTAGGCAAACTGCATTTATTTGCAGCGTTTTGCGAAAACCCAATCAATGTATCTTTCCAGACTCAAGAAGAGGATGAGCATGTCCTCCTTTTTCTTAGAAAATCACAATGGGTAAATGCCGGATGGATAGCAACCACGGGTTTCCTCCTAGTTGTTCCCATACTCCTTTACTTTTTTCGCTCACACCTTACACTCTTTATCCCTGAATTAAAGATTATTTTGGTGATTGTTCCTTTCTATTACCTGCTTGTTGCCTTATATGCGTTTGCTCATTTTATTACCTGGTATTACAATGCGGCCCTTATTACCGACAAACGCATCATCGATGTTAATTTCCATCAAATTGTCCTTAAGGACGTTGCCGAAACCAAATTAGCGTTGGTACAAGACGTCAGCTATAAGCAGGATGGGGTTTTACCAAACATATTCGGCTATGGATTTATTCTTATTCAAACAGCAGGAGCACTAGAAAATTTTGAATTTCATAATTTGCCACAACCTGCACGGGTTGTGGAAATTGTTGAAGGACTGATTGGAGGACGAAGATTCTATGAACCCTGAACAATTACTACAATTACAAACTCAAGGGGGTATCTTTATTTTTAAAATTGGGTTTTTAATTATCCTTGGGATGGTGGGATTGTTTCTTTTTGTTATACGAAATCAAATTCGCTCCATGAATACGATTGTCACCCAACCCGATATGTTTCCTTACTTAGAAGCATTTGTGTATTTCTTATTTATCTGCGTTATTGCACTTTTTATTGTCACAGCTGTTATACTATAAAGGCCTATGGCAAGTAAGATTACTGTTGGAAAAATTGTTGCGAATGCAACAGAGACCGGATGGTCACAAGCATATCATGCGGGCGG
>DASQJJ010000009.1:0-4652 GCA_035631115.1 Candidatus Eiseniibacteriota bacterium | reverse complement strand
AATACAACAGGTACAGGACACCACCTTTAACTGGCTAATAGTCAACTAAAGTCTTGACAAATATTTTAAAAAACTCCATATTCGAAGTAATGAAGGTTTTTGCACTTTCTAAAAAGCATCCTATTCTTTCTTCTCTTACTGCATTTGTACTTGGTGCCCTTCTTATTCTTACTATTGGAAAAGTATTTGCAGACACTACTACTATCTATGCATGTGTTAAGCAGACTGGAACAATCAGGATAGTAGACGCTACTACCACTTGTGCTCAAAATGAAACTCTTCTTATCTGGAATCAACAAGGCCCACAGGGAATTCAAGGAGTTCCAGGACCAACTGGAGTCCCAGGCCCAACGGGCATTCCGGGAAGTGGAGGAGGAACAATCCTTTGTCCTGGATGTCAGTTTTTTTATAATCAACCTAGCCATGCAGGAAAAGATTTTAGTGGAGCCGAATTGAATAACGCTCAATTTAGCACTGACTTAGCACAAACAAACTTCTCAGGCGCATATCTAAGCGGTGCTATTTTTACTGCCGATGCCAATCCCTCTGATCCTATTACGGAAAATCTTGATGGCACAAATTTTAGTAATGTTATTAGCGACAATATGACTATTACCCACACAAAAGGAGATGGCACTAATTTTTCGGGTATTCATGGATTAATCCCAACAAGTCCAACAAATTTTACATTTTCGGCTTTGCGTATAAGTCTGACTCATGCAAATTTTCAACATGCCATTGCCACGTTACATTTTCAATCTTTTAATTTCCCACCTACCCATGGAGGTGACCTGTCAGGATCTGATTTTACCGATGCCATTCTCTCCTCTCAAAGCGATCCAACTGACTTTGATAATGTGGATCTGAGCAATGCCAACTTTACCAGAACAAATCTACACTATATAACAAATATGGGGACAGCAAATGTGAATGGTGCTATTTGGTCAAATACCACCTGCCCTGATGGGTCAAATTCATCTACAAACGGAACTTCTCCTGAAAGTTGCGTCGGCCACTTCTAAACATTACTGACTTCTTAACCTTTCTATCTCCTGGATAAGAACCTTGTTTCCCCGTGCCAGCTCAAGGGCCTTATCGAATTGCTTACTCTCTACATAGAGCTTAATTAAATTAATTCTCGCAACTGTGAATTCTGGAGAAAGCTGGAGCGCTCTCTTTAGATTTTTTTCTGCCAAGCCATATTCCCCTTCTACACGATACGCATTACCTAAATTATTGTAAATTTGGGGATAGCCATACCCTAATGACAATGCTTTTTTATATTCCGGTATTGCCCCCTTAACATCACCTTGATTCGCAAGAGTCATACCTAAATTATTATGAAGCCGAGCAGAGTCTGGTGCAAAGCTAAGAGTATAACGGTAAAACTGGACTTGGTCTGCCCACAAATTATTTTGTCTTATAGTCAAAAAGAGATACAAAAGGCATAGCAATATAACAAATATATACAGAATCTTCCTGAAAGTATTTTGTATTTGGTATTTAGTATTTTGCGATTTGATTAAAAATTGAAAATTATAAATTAAAAATTGCAGTAGGCCATATACCATTATAAAAAAGCCTACTGCTGGTACATACAGCCAGTGCTCGTAAAGAATTCCATTAATAGGAATAATGCCACTACTTGGGATAAGCATAATAAGAAACCAACTCATTCCAAATAAAATCCATGCAGTCCTCTTCTTTTTAAGTTCAATCCACCCTACCAGTCCTACTCCCCCAACTAACCCTATGGTCCCCCATACCCACGGGCTCCAAAAACTCCGTACCAAATCCACAGTCCTTTCCATATGTAAAGGATATGGCCAGACCAAAAGTCCCACATATAACCACAAGACTTTACAGAAAGTAAAAAGCCGAATAGCCAAGGAGCGAGTATACTCATTCTCTCCACCATAAAAGTTAAGTGTATTACCGAAATTGAGAACGGTTAATCTAAGGACTACATATGCCATCGTTATAATGCATATCGCTCCAATAATAGATAAAACGTATTTAGTATTTTGGGTTTTCATTAGAAATTTGAAATTAGAAATTAGAAATTCCTTTTGTTGAATATTTTGTTTGAGATCTCTCGACTTCGCTCGAGATGACCAGCTGGTAAGCCACCAAACCAAAAAGTATAATCCTATTCCTGCCAGCGCTATCTCTTTAGACAAAAGAGAAAGGATAAAAAGAAAAACCACCAGAGTTGTATCTAGTATTTGGTATTTTGTATTTTGTATTTGTTTAGAATTTAGGTTTTGGGATTTAGGATTTAGTCGTAGTGTTTTAGTAAATAACCACAAACTCCCAAATAAGAAAAGAGCATACAGGCTGTCCCCTCTTGAGTTAATATACGTTACAGCCTCTGTCTGAATTGGGTGAATAAGAAAGAATAGTGCAATAAAAAAGGACGGCAGAAGTGATATCCCTAATTCCCCCAATAACCCAAATAACACTATTCCCGCCCCTATGTGAAGCAGCAGATTTGCCAGATGGAATCCAAAAACATTCGAGGACCATATCTTAGTATCTATGGCAAAACTAAGCGTTGTGAGCGGACGATAATAATTACTTACAACTCCTGCCCCTGCAACGGTATTGGTAGTAAATATTTTCTCTATATCAAACGATTGAACATACTGATTGCTTGTTATAAATTGCTCATCATCCCAAATAAAAGGATTGCCAAGAGAAGAAAAATAAGCAAGAAAAGTCACGGCAATGAGGATTAAGATTAAATTCCGTTTGGAAGCAAACATAAGAGTAGCATAGCAGAGAAATTTTCAATTTTCAGTTCTCAATTTTCATTGAATTTTTAATGAATAAATTTTCAAACGTTTGAATCATTGTAAATTGATAATTTATTGTAAATTGTAAATTAAAAATTGTAAATTGGAGTGTATACTATCTTTATGTCTACCAAACTAAAGCTTTGGATTTCCTGCGCATTTACATTTATACTTACCTTTGCTCTCTT
Source organism: Candidatus Eiseniibacteriota bacterium (assembly GCA_035631115.1). Taxonomy (GTDB): domain Bacteria; phylum Patescibacteriota; class Microgenomatia; order Levybacterales; family UBA12049; genus DASQJJ01. The sequence goes on along the minus strand of DASQJJ010000009.1, from coordinate 1,669 downwards.
TTTTCATCCAATAATAGATTTTTCTCAAGACTTGGGACGACACATAAAGCTCGGGGAGCTAATTTTCCAATGGAGAGCTGTGCCCAAGACCAATCTTTTCGCGTATACGTATCCCAATTTCCCCTTTATTAACCACCATTGGATGTCTGAGGTTATTTTTTATGTTTTAATTAAGAATTTTGGAACACTTGGTTTGCTTTTTATAATGAGTACTATCACAGCCCTCTCAATATCTATCATGGTATATTTCTGTCTATTTCAAATGCGTCATTCTGGAGCGAAACAGAGTGAAGCGATAGAATCTCAAAAGATCCTATCGAGGTCGTCGCCTCTCCAGGATGACAATACTAAATACGTTTCTATCTTTATCGCTACACTTCTTTATCTTGGTATTCTTTTGGAGCGAACCAATCTCCGTCCTGAAATCTTTAGCTTCTTCTTTGTAAGTATGTTTATGGTAATTCTTTATAAGAATAGAGAAAACTTCACTAAGTGGCTATTTCTCCTCCCTCTCGGAGAACTCCTGTGGGTAAATATGCACATATATTTTCCCATAGGAATACTGTTAATCTTTTTATTCCTGATTGATCAAATCTTTGTCATTTCGAGGCAAAGCCGAGAAATCTCCAAGCGCTTTGAGATCTCTCACTACGTTCGAGATGACAATTTAAGAATATTCAGCATAGTCTTTGTTCTCTGCTGTCTGGCTACTCTTCTCAATCCCAATGGCCTTATTGGCGCATTGTATCCACTGCATATATTCCAAAACTATGGCTATTCTATTGCCGAGAATCAGACTCTTTTTTTCCTTATCAACTATGGATTTAGGAATATTTCCTATCTCTATTTTGGCATAACTGTATTAGCTGGTTTTTGTTTATTGTTGTTGAGAAGAAAACAAAATACACTGATTGACTGGTTGCTTTTTATTACCTTTACTATCCTTGCTATCTCGGCAACCCGCAACTTTCCCCTCTTTGTCTTTGCCACCTTTATCCCTTTTGTAAAAAATCTTGCTTTTGTTTTTGGTAATACCAAATACAAAATACTACATACTAAATACGTCTTCATCGGAATCTGCTTGCTTACCGGGTCTCTGCCTTACTTCAGTATTCATGCCAATGGCTTTGGGTATTCCATCCAAACAGGACCACAAGAAGCAGCCGATTTTTTTATTACCAATCACCTAAAAGGCCCTATTTTTAATAATTTTGATATTGGGAGCTACCTAGACTATAGACTATATCCAAAAGAAGGAGTGTTTGTGGATGGTAGACCAGAAGCATACCCTGCGGATTTCTTCCAAAAGGAATACATTCCTATGCAAGAAGATCCTAAAATCTTTGAGCAAGTTGATAAAAAATACCATTTTAATACAATTTTCTTTGGCTATACAGACCAGACTCCCTGGGCAAATGCGTTCCTTATAGCAATTCTTAAAAATCCTTCTTGGAAGCTTATATATTTCAATGAAAGTATTGTTATCATTGTCAAGGATACTCCCAACAACCAATCCCTCCCTGCTTTATCCGAAGCAGACAGTATCTCTGGAAAAATACCATTACCCCAGGATTTTACTTCCCTTGCTCGGATTCTACAAATCCTCGATACACTCTCTTGGAAAAATGCAGAGATCTTCGTATTGCAAAAAATGCTGGCACTAGACTCT
>DASQJJ010000008.1:0-7504 GCA_035631115.1 Candidatus Eiseniibacteriota bacterium | reverse complement strand
TAAATGCCAAACCATGGTGTCCAGGCGTGGGCTGGAATTACCAAAGACCGCTCGTCTATTTCTAAGGCTAGCTGGAGTAAGTTTTTACTAGAAAGTCCTATTATCGGACGGCCATCGGAGGAAATATTAAAGCCTCTTTTTAAGAGTTCTTTATTTACTTTTTCTGCAGTTTCAAAAGACGGGACAAAAAGTAATTGGTGAATTCGTCTTCCCTTTCCCCCTTGCGAAAAAATTGTGGCAATTTCTACCGATAAAAGAAATCGTGTTTTCTCATTTTCAGGTGTTGGTGTTTTTATTTTAAAGAGTCCTTCTTCTGCTTCTGTTAAATAATTTCTTATCTCCCTATACCAAATAGGGTGTGTCCAGTCTCCCGTTGCCAGTAATTCTATTCCTTTTTGCTCGCCATATTGGGCCATAACAGGAGGCGTCATTTGAGGCGAGACCGCTCTAGAAAATCTGGAATGTAAATGAAGATCTGCAATAACATCAATCATGGGACAATTGTAGCATACAAAAATAGCTTGTCTTTCGAAGGTACTATTTACGCTTTTGGTGGATTTTCTGGTCTTTCAAAAGGACCCAAAGGTCTTGCGCCAGCTTGCAGACATCGTGGTCTCATCCACTTACGTATATCCGCTTCTCTACCTGTTAATCTAACATGTGCACTTGTTTTATTTACAGGAGAAAAACTTGAGTCTGCAACTTTTTGATCTGTGTGCTTTAATTGTGCTAATTTACTCGCACCATTCGTTGCTCGACAATTTCTCCGACACGCTTGCCCATTCAGACAAAGGGGTATATCACTTGGCCTCTCCATTACCACCGCAGTATACTGACTGTCTTACTAAGATGCAAGAAGAATTTCTTAATTTTGCGAGCCTGGCCCCAATTCATAGCTTCGTAGATTTCGAGCATTTTCACAATCATTTTCTTCCACAGGGGCCATTCGAGCAAATAAAGAAAGGTCATCAAGTCTTCCTTCTTTTCTTAAAACATCTGCAGAAAAAGAAAAGAAAAAATTAGGACATCCCCTTTGTCCGGGTTGTCCTCTCCTGCAGACCCCATTACCAAACATGCATCGTGCTTCGTTAGGAAGTTGTTCTGTCATTTCTTTCCTTGTTGGTTATACATTTCTATTAGCTCTTTTACTTCTGTTGCTTCCTCTGCCTTTTTGTCTGCATCCCGGAATGTTACCAGTCGCGGGAATCGTAATGCATATCCAGGCTCTACAACTTTACCCTCATTCATAACAGCCCCCGCTGTGTGTATTGGACTACGGGTTATCTCATCTGCCAACACTTCTATGACAATTTCTGGCTTTACCCACACACTTGGCGTAATAAGAGATTCAACCCTAGCCGGCTTATGGTCTACTTCCAATCCCTTTGTCCGCTCTTTAATACTCTTCCACTCCTCATCAGACAGCCCTGTCCCAATTTTACTTACAGTGACAAAGCTATCAGACTTTTTATCGTATATACCAACCAGTAATGCTCCTGCGCCAAATGCAGTTCTTTTCCCTTTGCCAAAAACATATCCTAAAATGACACAGTCTATTGTGTCATTCAATTCTCCAGATTGGTTGCGTTTTAGCTTAACCCAATTAAAATTCCTCGCCCCTGCTTCGTACGGGCTTTGTAATTTCTTTACCACAATTCCCTCCAAACCTTTGGAAATAGCATCATCCAACATCAGTGACAAGACTTTTGCATCATCAATCTTTTTAGTCTCTGCCACAAATAAAGTATCGTCATTTTCGACTGTTTCGGATAATATAACCAACCGTTTTTCTAAAGATTCGCCAATTAAAGATTTGCCATTTCTATACAAAATATCAAAAACAAAAGACCTCAATGGAAGACTTTTCATGGTCTCTTCTATGTTGTGCTTTCTTCGTCTTTTTGTAGTCTCTTGGAAAGGTAAAAATTCCTCCGAATCTGGGTTGTATGCTAACGCTTCGGTATCCAAAATGGCTGTTTTGGCCTTAATTTGGCGCTTTGCTCCTTCGATAATTTCTGGAAACATATGGGTCATATTTTCCAAATTACGAGAGAATAAGGAAATTGTATCTCCATCTTTATGAATTTGTACCCGGAATCCATCGTATTTAAATTGACTGTCAACTGTACCCATTTTTTCTATTGTCTTTTCAGGACTTGGCAAACGCTCACACAATTCACTTCGTATTGGCTTGCCAACTGTTACTTCAAGCTTTTCAACTGCCTCGACCGCTTTAATTGGGTTTTTTACGCCCCACAAAGTCTTGGCAATAAGGCCCAAGTCCGATGTCCTATTGTATGCGTCTTCTAAATAGTGGCGTTGCGATTTGTCACCAAGTCTTGCCGTTGCAAGAGCATCTAGTACAGTTGGGTCTCCAATTCCTAGACGCAAATTTCCCAAAGGAATGCGCACTAAAAATTTCGCAGACAGACTATCTGTGCCTTTAAGAAGATCCGAAAGGATAGCAATTTTCTTTTCAACGCTTCCCTCGCCCCCTGTTTTGGCAATAGAAACAAGAGAATTAAATACATCTGTTACGCTTTTTTCATTTTTCTTTTTTCCTTTTTCATTTTGGGCGAGCTCCCACACAACAATTCCCATGTCTCCTTTTTTAGAGTACGCTTTCAAAACCTCTTCTTTGGAAATGTCGTACGCTTGTCCAATCGCGACAGCGACCATTTTATCTGCCATTCCTATTTCTGTTGCCTCAAAAAATGGCGCTATTCGTCCTTGAACTAAGTAGCACACTTTTTCTATTTCCTCCGGTGAGTCAATTTGCTTGAATAAATCAGACAACAAACTAATAAGGGAAAGTCTAGACGAGGTACCCTCTAATTTTTCAAAATACGAGGCTAATTTTGAGAAAGTCATGAAATGATTATAACACGGGACCTATTGATGCTCCAGCTGGAGGCAGAGCTTGTTTTCGTAATGTTAATACGCCTGTTTCAGGAAATACCAAACTCTTTTTATGAGGTGAAATCCTTTCACTCGGTCTTGGTCCAGAACGAACAACCTCAAAATTCATTCCAGATTCTGCAAGACGCTCTTGAAATCGAGCAACTTGTACTCCTTCTGGCCCACTCGGTGGCAATGCCGTTCCTTCGATATGGGAAAGGTTATACCAATCAGCCCTCCCGGAGTAATATGTTCTGCGAGTGCAACCATTGTATCCATCCCCTTTTCCGAGCTCAAAGGATCTCCTGCACCAAGTAAATTTCTCGCAAGAAGCACATTAATGGGCATGCCAGCATATAGTTCTCCAGACCCATTAGCAAGACTTGTTAGGAATTGTTCTGCACTTGTTTGTACTAGGTCAAGCTGGTCAGGTTCACCGTGATGGTCTTGCATCACTTGAGAAAGTCTTGCGGGGTTACTTTGGGGCTCAATACCTACATAACGAATACTCTTAGAAAATACTCTTCTTGCCGCTGCTTGTTCATGTGCTGCAGACCCGCCTACTCCAATTGAAACAATTGTAGGATTGATTACTGGATTACCTTGCTCGTCTTGCAAAAAACTCTTACCTGCATCATCAAAAAATGCATAGGTAAATAGTGATTCCAATGCTTGTGTTTGGGGATCTTTGTCAATACGAAATTCTTTTTGTTTTTCCTCACTACCTTGATCTTTTGGTGTTTCTTGACCTGGATCATCTACCATATAGTAAAAATACAATAAAGAAGTTGCTGTTGCAAGAAGCTAGCTTATATTTGCAACCTTTATTTTTTTTCATAAATTGTATTTCTTCTTTTTTCTCAGTAGAATGCTTTATTATGCCTGAATGTCCATTTCATATGGGACCAGTAAAGTCAGGAGAAAAAACAACAATGATTGAAGGAAGCAATCCTCCTGGCTATGTAACTACAACATGGACACGGCGGGTGGGAAAGCCTGACGCAACAGCACCCTGTCAAGCTGCCCTATGTGCATTAGGCAATCGGCCTGGACATGTTGAGGTCAATACCACTGATTGTAAAAGATGTGCACGTCGTCAGATGTCTCGAAGTTCGGGTTAGGCCATTATATACTTTGCGCCCTTCGTACTTCCTGTTTTTTTAATAAGACCTGATTTTACCAACTCTTTTAAATCCAGCAGTACAGCGTCCTCACTTATCATTGGAAAGAGATTTTTAAATGCCTGATTTTGCAAAAATCCGGTCTCTTGAATATATTCAACAATCCTCAGCTGTCTGTCGGTTAGCATCATGGGCTTGCCTCCCAGCTTTTGCTTAAGTCTATTATCTACCGACACATGCTCTACTCTTTCTCGTATCCGCCCCAGCTCTACTGCCAATCCATGGGTAAAATATTCCAACCAATGTGTTAACTCGCCAAAATTTTTTTCAACAGATTGCAATGCTTCGTAATAACTTAATGCATCTTTGTCAAAGTACTCTTCCAAAGAAAAAAATTGCCGTATGTCATACCCTTCCAAAAAAAGAATAAGAGTAGACAAAGCCCGTGCAACCCGTCCATTGCCGTCAGTAAAAGGATGTATTCGGACAAATTCATAATGAACAATTCCTGACTTCAAAATTGGATGAATGTCCTCATTTGACATGCTATTTATAAATGCAATAAAATCGCTCATTTGCCTTGTGACCTCTTCTGGAAGTGGCGGCTTAAAAACTACATCTCCGCTGCGACTATTCTTAATAACAACAGGCGAAGTCCGGTAATTACCCGATTGAACATCAGGTAAAATCTTATCAACGGTCATTTTGTGTAGCTTTCTAATAAACTCTTCATCTATTTGAAATTTTAAATTTGAAATTTGAAATTGTCCTATCTCCTCCATTACTTTCCGATAATTTAATACTTCCTGAATATCCCTATCTCGCGCATTAATAACTTGTCCAGACAATACTTTTTCTGCTTGATTAAGACTTAATTCATTTCCTTCTATGTGGGTTCCATAATGGACTGCCCGCACCATAGCATCGTCGCGAAATTTTTTCTCGTAGTATGGCAAGAGTGGCGCACTATCGATTACCTGCTTTGCAGCCTCAATAAGACCAATATTGCGAAGGATAGTATTGGTGATGGTGTACTTCGGTGAATACATAAAAGCGTTAAGCGTCAACTGTTAACCGTCAAGAAGATTTTATTCTTCGAGCGAACAAAGTGAGTCGAGAAGTTTTTAACGCTTCACGCTCCCCGGTTAACGCTTGGCTTGTGTTATAATTATAGCATGGCAGAAAATTCAAAAACTCCAGCAAAGAAAAAAGCACTTCAAGTAGAAATTGTTACCCAAATGCTTTCGTTGGCAACCAGTGGATTTGGACTTGTTGCAGCTTTGGCTTGGAATAGTGTTATTCAAGAGGTGGTAAATAATTATGTAAAGAAATTTTTACCTGGCAACTCTGGCCTCTTGTCTCTTCTCATCTATGCAGTAGTAGTAACTGTCCTTGCTGTTATTGTTACAATGAATTTAAGTAAGGTAAAAGATAAGCTAGAAGGATAAATTCCCCAAGATACAAGAAGCAAGATACAAATTTTCAAAAGATTTTACGTTTGATATTGTTAATTTATTTGTTGCTTGGAATTTGTTTCTTGGTGTTTACTTATGAAGGATTTCCTTCATAACGTGTGGTATTTCTTCTACCAAATCACTTGCATTAAAATAGAGCCCTACAGTCTTCGCAAGACTTTCCCCAGCCTTTTTATTTATATAACTTGCACATGTTGCCACGAGAAATGGGTCTTCATTTTGAGAGTACAAGGCTGCAGTAAGCCCTGCCAATACGTCTCCTGTGCCGCCTTTCGTCATCCCTGCATTCCCACCCAAAATTCGCACGCATTCTGTAGGACTACAAATAATATCCGTAGGTCCTTTCAGAATGACAGTGCATTGATATTCTTCTGCAAAACATTTTACCTGATCTTCTATACTTTGGTCTTTCATTTTTCCTTTTTCATTTTTCATTTTTCCTTGCATTGTCTGAAACTCTCCATGATGTGGTGTAAGAATAGCATTTTTAGGAATAAAGTCTGGCGAAATAGTCTGAAGACTTCCACCATCTATAACCCACCGCTTTTCTGGGTATCTTCTGAGAAGTCTTTCAGTAAGCTCTTTGGTATCATCGTCTCCTTCTTCTACCCCCTCTTCTCTTGGCAACCCTGGACCAATAAGTACACTGTCTGCTTCTCCAATATAGTCATCAATTCTGCCCCGTGGCACAACAATACCATTTCGCCACTCTTCTTTTACTTTCTCAACTAACGTATTATTTTCTTCTACCGATGAATAAAAGACCATATCTACAATTTTTGAAGCTATTTCTAGTGCCCACAACGATGCTGCATGAAAAAGCGTACTCCCACCAATAACCATTACTTTTCCGTTGTCCCCTTTGTGAGAGTCGCTCTTGGATATAAAAAGTCTTTTTAATTCTTCGGGATTAAATTCTTTCATATTGTCATCCTGGAGGGCTTTAGCCCGATAGGATCTCAAACTATTATCTCATGAAAATCATGATTTTGCTTTTGTATCAACAGTAATTTCTTTGTGCGCAGTAAGTTTTTCATTGTTTTCTCTCTAGTTATGGCTGTGAGTGAATCTTCATATATTTCATAATAAACAAGTTTATTTACATTATATTTTTCTGTAAATCCTTTTACTAATTTATTCTTATGCTCATACACTCTTCGTTCTAGATTGTTTGTTATGCCTACATAGATTACCGTATTAAGTTTATTCATTAAAATATAAACAAAATATTGTTTCATTATCGAGATTCTATCGCTTCGCTCCAGAATGACTAATAAGCTCTATTAAGGAAGCTGATTTTAAAAATGTTGCTGGAATAAATTCTCTGTGTGTTGTGGTTAGGACAATTTGACTTCCTTGTACTTTCTCTAAGACCAGCTGGATATGCCCACTATCCAACTCAGAAAAAATATCATCCAAAATAAGAAGGGGTGACTGCTGCAAATGCTCTTTAATATATTCTATTTGCAAAAGTTTTAATTGCAATACTGCTAAGCGCTGCTGTCCACGGGAACCAAATGAACGGATGTCTCTTTGCTCCTTACCTACCTTCATATTCACCACAAAATCATCTCTATGCGGCCCAACTAGAGTAACTCCTGCACCTACCTCTGCATCCCTATACTGCTCGAGACGGTCTTTGGAGATAGTACTTTTATCATAGACAGTTTGGATAACAAAAATATCGTGACGACTAGTGTTGATGAAATCTAGAAATGCTTCTCTTTTTGCAGTGAGTAGTTGCCCGCTTTCTATAAGAAGACTGTCCCAGTATTCAAATTGCTCGGTATTACGCCGTCCCGTCTCCTGAGCAATGCGCAAAAGTGCATTGCGCTGTCTCAGAGACCTTTCATACGTATTTTTTGCCCGTACATACTCTTTATCTACCTGTTCTAAGACTTCGTTAAGAAATTCTCGACGCAAAGATGGTCCATCTATAATTATTTCCAATTCTTCTGGTCGAAAAAGCACAGTTGGCAAAAGACCAGCAAGACTAGCTCGGGATTTGGC
>DASQJJ010000007.1:0-9329 GCA_035631115.1 Candidatus Eiseniibacteriota bacterium | reverse complement strand
CATTTTTTTCTATTTGTGGACTAAGAGATTTTGGGGAAACATGGGAGGATTTGTTTCTTCTCTTATTTATACGTTTGCACCATATCATTTTGTCGATATCTATGTCCGCGGATCTGTTGGAGAGGTATGGGCATTGGGCATATTCCCTGCATTTTTATGGAGTTATACAACATATATAGACACGAAAAAGCCGCTACATCTGGTCCTTGCTAGTATTTTTTTAGGTCTTACTATTTTTTCTCACAATATTCTTGGCCTTATGTTTTTTGCCTTTGTAGCAAGCTACGTTGCTTTATGTATTTTAATGAGCCAACAAAAACTCTTCCTATTGCTTTCTTCTTTCTTCATTCTTCTTTTATCTTTAGCATTAAGCTCAATATTTTGGATTCCTGCATTATTTGAAACCCACTATGTTACAGGTCTACAAATATATACTATTCAAAGAAATTTTCCAGACCTTTTCCAACTTCTTTTTCCTTCATGGGGAACAGGATTTTTTGATAGCAATTTAGGGGACGAGATGTCTGTGCAAATTGGCATTGCCAATCTTTTGGCATGTGTCTTAGCTTTTTGTACGCTACTTTTCTTTATAAAAAGAAAAAAAGGGAATATGGCTATTACATTACTCTTTTTCTTTTTCTGGCTATCTGTGGTACTTTTTCTTATGCTGCCAGTTTCTTTACCTGTCTGGAAAAGCGTACCGCTTATAAATTATTTTCAATTTCCATGGAGACTTTTAAGTCTTACTATTCTTATCTGTGGTTTTTTTGCGGGCAGCATTTTTTCTATTAAAAATTCAAAGATACTTCTTTTTATTCTTTCTAGCGTTGCAATTGCAACAACGTATTCATACATACACCCTGCGTACTACATGATGCGAAATGACACCTATTATACAACCCGCTCAAATTTTATTGATAGCACCAATAGTCCGGGCAATTCCTTTAATACAATTTGGAATACAGCCAAAACGACTCGTTCAGATGAATTATTTGTAGTGCAAAATGATGTTACTATCTCTCAAATTACCAAACTTTCTTCAACAAAATACACAGCTGATATATTAAGTTTTAATCCCCATACACAAATAGTAAATATTTCTTACTTTCCCGGATGGAGCGCAACACTCGACGATGTCCCAGTATCTATAAAGGAGCACCAAGGACTCATATCTTTCCCTATTCCAAAAGGTAAGCGTACCGTTGTGCTAACACTTAAAGAAACGCCTCTTGAAACATTTGCTGGATATCTATCGGTAATTACCGGTGGCATACTTTTTAGCATCTTTCTTTTCGGAAGAAAAATAAGTACACTAAAAGTGTAATATGGGAAAACTTGTATTGGTTAGACATGGAGAATCGCAATGGAATGAAAAAGGTCTTTGGACAGGTAGGACAGACATTGACCTAACAGAAAAAGGCAAAGAACAAGCACGAAAAGCAGGGGAGGCGATTAAGCATCTTTCTTTTTCTATTGCTTTTACCGCGCCGCTTAGTAGGACTCGTCACACACTCGACGAAATAAAAGCAATTCTTGCGGACAAAACTTTTCCAGATTTTATTGACGAAGCATTAGTTGAAAGAGATTACGGAGAATTAACAGGAAAAAATAAATGGGATGTTAAAAAGGAATATGGAGAAGAACAATTTAATGCATGGAGAAGAGGGTGGGACAATCCTCCACCAAAAGGAGAAAGTCTTAAGGATGTATACAATAGAGTTGTTCCATTCTATGAGACAAAAATTTTACCACGGCTTATCGAGGGAGAAAATGTCCTACTAGTGACCAGTGGTAATGAATTACGAGGACTTATAAAATATCTCGAAAACATTTCTGATAAGGATATAGAGAATGTGGAAATAAAAACAGGAGAAGTGTGGGAATATGACGTTAATAAAGAGGGAGAAGCAGGCAAAAAGCATGTAATCTTAGAAAATACCGACCCCGGAAATCAATAGGTTATTTTTTTGAAGGCTTCTTAACAACTTTTGCAGAATTTACAATTTCCCTAACTTCTCCATCTTCTCCCTCGATTTCATTTACTCCTGTCATTCGTTGGTACTCAAGTAAATAATCAGAAAGAGAAAATTGCTTATCCTTTAATTCTGTTGTCATACTTTTTATTTTGTTGGATAACACAATATTTTGCGGCTGAAGAAGAAATTTAGATCGTGTTGCGGATTTTTGTTTTACTGCCTCTTTGGCAAGCTTAGCATGTTCCTGATAGACTGCGTCACTTGCAAATCCATCTTCAAGCATTTGTTTATGCTTTTTTACTTCTTCCTTAAGCTTGTCTATAGACCCAATGTGATTTTTAATAAGATTCTCAAGACTTAGTAAAACTGTTGCATCATTATCTGTAGAAGCACTATCCGACTGCACATCTTCCGCTGGGGTTTCTACAACTTCTCCTTCAACAACTTCTTCATCTACCATAGAGTATTAAATATACAAGATGTCTTAGGAGTTTGCAATAAGCTCTTCTTTTTGTTGTTTGGACAGTTGCTTGAGAGCATACTCTCTTTTGAGCGCATCAGATCTTGTAGTCACTGTCTCTTGGTACACAAGGGTAAAAGAAGAGAAAGACCGGACATATTTAGATGCATTATTTTTTTTAGAGCTATGAACTTGTAATCTTTTCTCAAGATTGTTGGTGATGCCTGTATAGAGCGTATTGCTGGATGTTCGTAGGATATAAATAGTATAGGGCATTACTTAAGAATAATGTGAATACGTGATTGGATAAGACTAGCTAAGAATTGCAGCGATGTCTTCATTTGCACCTGGTATATTTTTACTCCTTTGTCATAAATAAATGGGCTAGACGCGCCAAATTGACCATTGGTAAGAGTAACATCTGAATACCACACAGGATGCTTGTCTGTAACATTAAAAAGCCTTACAGACGCATCTTCGTTGGCTGTTGGAATACCAACAGATGCCTCAAAGAGAATTTCTTTAATAGATGGATAATTTCCAAAATCTATTTGTGCAGTAAGTCCTGGAACATCTGTCCAGTCTGCGGCAGTACTAGACCCTGCTCCCATAGCAATAAAGTATTCTTTTACTGCAGGTCCTTGTTGGACTGCTTGCTTTTGAATGGGAATTGCCGTAGGAGAAGGCTCTACGGACACATTAGTTGGAGCTCTGGACACAAGAGGCAAGCCTGTTGGCAAGATGGGTTGGCTATTTTTAAGAGACTGCACGGTAAGGTAAAAGCTATTTCCGAGGAGTAGTAAAAGTAATAACGTTACTCCTAAAAGAACAACTTTGACATTTTTCTCGTCTTTTGCCAGGCGAACCAGGAAAAATCTATCTCTATATTGCTTTGACATACATACAGCGTAGTAAAGAAAAGGGAGAATGTAAAGAATTTAATGCCTTGCAGGAATTGGGCCGTCTGGAGGTCTCTGAGGTGGTTCGTATCGATCGCCACGTCTTTCTGGCGTAGATTTTTCTGGCAAAACATGATCTACAATAGTGCGAAGAGGAGGCTCGCCATACCTCTGAGGAACAGGATCTATAAAGGATTTTCCTGGAGGATCTCCAGGTCTTGGAAACTCGTCTTGACTGTCTCTCTCTAATATCATAAGTCCCATAATACCATAGAGAAAAAACAAGAATCAAGAGGCTTTTGAAGTTATTTCGATGCTAAATCAAGGCGTTTTGCCACATCGTCCCAATTCACAATATTCCACCATGCTTCTACATAATCTGCTCTTTTATTGTAATACTGCAAATAATATGCATGCTCCCATACATCCAGTCCCAAAAGAGGAGTCTTACCCTGAGAAAGAGGAGAATCTTGGTTGGGAGTGCTAGTCATTGCTAATTTTCCATTATCCCACACAAGCCATTGCCAGCCACTTCCAAAGACTTTTGTGGCCTGTGTAGAAAATTGCTCTTTAAAAGTCTGTATGTCTCCAAACGAATGCTGCAGCTTATCCAAAAGAGTACCACTTGGGCTCTGGCCAGTGCCTTTTTTTGGTGCCATCATTTCCCAAAATAGGGAATGATTGTAGTGTCCACCACCATTATTTCTCACAACAGTCTTTACATCTTCTGGAACTTGGTCCAAGGATGTTATAATTTCTTCAATAGTCTTATTTTGCCAATCGGGATATTTTTCTAGTGCTTTATTAAGATTATCAACATACGCTTGGTGATGTTTATCATGGTGCAATTGCTGAATTTGAGAGCTTATATAGGGAGCAAGAGCGTCATATTCGTAGGGAAGAGTGGGGAGCGTAAACATATTATCAATGTAATCCTTAGGAGGTATTTTGTCAAGAAAACTCAAGTAATTATTACGTAAGAAATTATTTGACTATGGAAGCATTAGCTTTTCATATAAAGATTTATATAAAGGGATAATCTTTTCTACATCGAAATCTTTTGACCGCTGAAATGCCTGCTTTTTCATATCTAGCACTTTTTTTTCCTGTGAGAAATGTTCAGCAATATATTGAGATAATTCGGCTATATCTCCAAATTTTGCAAAGTATCCAGACTTCCTGTGCTGAATAACTTCTGAGATACCACCAACTCGCATTGCAAATACCGGAACACTACTTGCCAATGCCTCAAGTGCTGCTAAGGAAAAGCTTTCGTATGACGAAGTAATAATAAGTCCATCTGCAATACGCAAATATGCATACGGATTTTTGACCCGTCCAATAAAATGAATAAAATTTTCTTTTTTCATTGATTTTGCGAATTTTCTTGCCGCATCAATATCTGGGCCTTCTCCAATCAGAAGAAGCACAGATGGAATTTTTTTGTGTACTTGGAGAAATACTTTTAGCGTGTCTTGTACTCTTTTTATTGGTCGGAAGTTAGAAATATGGACAAATACTTTTTCTTCTGGCTTTGCATACATACTTCTTTTTATACGGGGCAGGGTACTCGTTAAGAAATTCTGAGAATCTACAAAGTTATTAATTACCAAAACATCTTTTTTTGTTTTATATAATCTTTTTGTTTTTACAGCCAAATCAAGAGATGGTGTAGTGACAATATCACTTCTATCCAAAATGTAGGGCATAATAGAAGGCGCTTCATTGCCCAACTGCAAAACATCTGTCCCATGAAGTGTTGTGATAACAAATATATGAATACCCATTTTTTCCAAAATATCCTTTGCCTGAATCGCACAATGAGCAAAAGGAATAGCAAAATGAGCGTGAATAATGGATAATTTGTGTTTAATAACCGCTTTTACAATCCCATCGGTAAGCGCTGCCTCACTCAAGGGATGAGTAAACAATGCGTGGTGAAGTTTTTCTACTTTATGGAAAATAATATCATCTTTTTGCAAGCGGAAGGGAAATTCATCTGCAATAAAAACAACTTTGTATCTTTTATCTCTAGAGAGATATTTTGCCAATTCAGACCCAACAATACCACTTCCTCCAAGCCAAGGAGAGCAAACAATGCCAATACCAATTTTTTGTTTTCGCATTGTTTTTACCGTACGAGTATAAATATTCAGTAATTCTGTATTGACAGATCGGGACGATAAGGCTTTCTTCATTTTTTGACGAATTTCCGTATCTACCTTCTGTCCACTCATTTCTTTTGCTCTTTCGTATATTTCTTTTACCGATGAAAAATCAACAATGTACTCGTCCAATCCCAACATACGGAATGTTTCCGCTACACCCATGTTGTTACCAATAAATGCTGGGGTACCTGATGCAATTGCCTCCTGCGGGACATTACCATACGATTCGAAGTGAGATGGGCATAATATAATACCCATATCTGCGTAAAATGCCCCTAAGTCAGCTGGAGACATACCTTCAAAAAGATGTACAGATTTCCGCAAGAATTTTTCATCTTCTGGGGACACATCTTTCATGTCGGTAATAACAAAAATGTCAAAGTAATTATTATTTTTTTTATTGTATGCAATAAAATCTTTAACAAACTGAGGATTTTTAATATTTGTCCATCGTCCAACAATACCTATGTTTTTAGAAATTTTCCCCACTGGTATATCAAAAAAATGTGATGATATTGCATTAGGTAAAATTGCACTTTGCGCAATTGGGTGTCCAAAGACTTCTTTTTCTACAACCTCTTTTGCTAGTACAGAAGGGAAAATGTATTGCAAACGACTGTTGTCAAATGTTTGCTCCATTTGTTTCATAAGCAGATGTGAGTGAGCATCCCATGTTTCTGTCTCCTTTGTGATAATTCCATGGTAATGAATAACTGTTGGAATTTGGAAAGATTTAGATGCTAAGTACAAACACCAGGGTATAAAGTAGGTACCGTTAATAACAATTAAATTTGGTTTTTCTTTCTTAATTTTTTCCTTAAAAAACTCAATAACAGGAGCATACTCATTTTCTAATTCTTGTAACGTTGATATTTCTGGAAGGACATCTTGAATTTTCCTGCAAAAAAAATCCTGAGTAACAACTGTGACATTGTTATTCACTTCACGGTTAGAGGTAATCTCATCTGTTGGGGAATATTTTCTAATAATATCTATACCAACTATGTCTATATCTGTTCTTTTATTTTTTTCTAGAAATTGCAAGAATGATATCATCGACTGAGCTATTCCGCCAACTTTGACAGACTGCATATTTGTGAGTATTTTCATCTAGATTCACTATAACACAATTCTGGATTAATAGCAAACTATAGGTTAACTACTTTGAGGCTTTTAAGGAGAAAAGAAGAGGTACTTGGACCTTGGAATCTTTCAAGACATATTGTCCTTTTGTATTTTTCTTCATAAGGCCTGGAAACTGATTATACATAGTAAAAGGGAATTCATGAAGATATTCTATTTTTAGACCTGCTTCTTGCAATGCATTGAGTACATCACTCATTGTATAGCTCCATTCATATGTTACTCCTTTTATTTTTTCGTCCCAGTTGGTATAACTTCCATCTGCATCATCCAAGTATGGTCCTTTGTCGAAATAGTCATAAGACAACTTAAAATTATAACTAAGCATGGTTGTAAATGGATGCAATTCTACAATGTAAAAAATGCCACCTTTTTTAAGAAATAATTCAATAATTTTTGCCCATTTTTTTATATGAGAAAGCCAAAGAAGAACCCCGTACGACATAAAGATAATGTCAAATTTTTCATGGAGTACTTTTTCTAATTTATATATGTCTGAGCAAATAAAAGTTGCAGGAATTTTTATTTCTTCGCTTAATTTTTTAGCTGTCTTAATGGATTCATCCGATATATCTACCCCCGTAACATATGCTCCTTTTCGTGCCCAAGAAAGTGTATCCATGCCAAAGTGACACATGAGATGGAGAAGTTTTTTTCCTTTTACATTTCCTAATTCTTTTATTTCTATTTCTTGAAGACTCGTGCGCCCCTTTTTAAATTGCGTAAGATTATATAAAGAGGACTTCTCGTGTATGGGGGTAATGGTATTCCACCATTTTTTATTTATTCCTACATAATTCACCATTGTGTGATTGTAGCAGACAAAAAAATATTTACAAGAATGTTTTTGTTGCGTAATGGATAGCTGTCATATATTTTTTATCCGCAATATTATGTGTAACATTTTGTATTGACAATAAATATTTTCCATTGGATGGAATATGCTGAAATGTTTTGGTAACTCTGGCAATGAGTGGCTTGGACTCATCCGATCCATACAGCATACAAACCTGTGCAGCTTTTACTTTTTTTGCAAGAAGACGTGCACTAAGTGTTGAAAATATTTTATATCTTCTTTCTTGTAAAGCAGTTGTATTTTTAGAAATTTTTTTCGGTAAATCTTCTTTGAAAAAAGGGGAGAGAGAGCAAAGCACAAGTCCATTAACTTTTATTTTTGTTGATGCAAGAAGTGCAATCATTGCACCATACGAAAATCCAAGAAAATATATTTTTTCTTTTTTATCTTGAGCGAGTCTATGTGATTTTTGTAATAATTTTTTCTTTACGGCTTTTAAAAAATATTCTGTATTTTCAGAAATAGTTGTTTCTTTCCAATGTATAGTAATTGGCACCGGAAAATATCCCTCACTTTTTAGAAATTTTGCAATTTTTCTATATGCTATCTGTGTTGGTTTTTGTCGAAATCCGGGGATGATAAATACTATTCTTTTTCCTGCCATAGACTGAATTGTATCAAAATTGAGGCTAAATTGAAAGCGGTAACCCTATTTTTCGCTTTTGGGAGTCTTTTCTCGAGCTGTTTTGAGAGCATTTGCCCACCATAAAAGCTCTTCCATAACCACAACAACTCGCTCATTGTAGTGTCCCTTGAGAAGGTTGCCTTGCTCGTCTAGAGTACTCAAAACACTGCTCATGTGGATAGCTGCCTGAACAGGTGCCATCTGCAACTCGCTGACAATACTTCTCAATTGCTCGACAGCCCGCATTGCTCCACTTGCTCCCGTGGCATACCCAACAAAAGCAACAGGCTTTCTATTCCATTCGTTGTAGACGTAATCTAGGGCATTTTTTAAGACTGCTGTTGGGCCGTGATTATACTCCGATACAATAAGAATGAAGGCGTCCATTTCTCCAATTTTCCCGGCCCATTTGGTGGCAACTGGGTCTGAATACCCATTTTCTAGACTATCTGGAGAGTTGTCTTCTGCATAAAAGGGAAGTGGATAATCCCGTAGGTCAAGAAGCTCAAACTCTGCATCTTTAATTAAAGCTAACTGGCCCATAAGCCACTTTGCAACTCTTTCTCCTCGTCGTACCTTTCGGGTACTCCCAAGAATTAGTCCAATCTTCATATATCTATTATAGCAGAGAAAAAAGAGATCCGAAGAGCTAATTAGAGAAGACTTGGAATTCAGACAAACCAACATTCTGACCAGCACCAGCTGTTATCTGAAATCTCACCCAGGTTATGCCATTTTTTGGAGGAAATGTTGCTTCGTATGCATCTCCATTATCGGGGAGTTGTCCAACTCTCACAGTGCTTCCATCGCTAAAAGAAAGGTACCCTGCACCAATCTTGTCTATTGTATTTGGTCTATCAAAGAGTTTGATGCGACTTATTGTATGAGCATTAGACCAGGTAAGTTGTATCCAGGGAGTAAACTCTTCTTGAGAAGCCCATTCTGTTGCAAGACTATTATCTTTTGCATTATCTCCAATAAAGGTCGTTGATCCTACAGGGGACGATGTGGAAGAAACGCTTACTACCGCATTTGAAGCAATGTTTCCTGAATTGGATGGGGGAGTTGGAGATGGGGTAGGAGAAGGGGATGTTGAGCATTTTACTGTAACAAATGATACTGGCTTACTATAAACACTATCTGTAGGGGTTTGTTGTTTTACCGAAACACCCATTGGTATTACTTGAGGAAATCCAGAGGCA
>DASQJJ010000006.1:0-88171 GCA_035631115.1 Candidatus Eiseniibacteriota bacterium | reverse complement strand
TTCACCCCATCAAACAACGCAGCTTGCAATTAATACATTAGATATACCACAGATGCCATATGGAGTTGTCAGCGGAAACATGAAAGTAGCAATTTTTAAAAAACTTTCCTATTTGATTGATCTACGCATCAATGTATATAATAAGGGGATTATTCAGGTAAATACGTTTCGCTTTCCTGGTTGGAAGGTTTTTATTGACGGAAAAGAAGTGAAAAAATTCATTAAAAACCGCCTTGATCTTATTCAAGTTGAAGTGCCTGCAGGAAATCATCATATTGTTGTAGAATTTACTAATACGCCTATTCGGGTAATTGCAAATAGCATAAGTCTAATAACTATAATTATTCTTTTTGGATTTGTTACCATAATGCGTAATAAAAAAATATGACACAATTATCATCTCTTTCAATTTTTTTCCCATTTTGGAATGAAGAAAAAAATATAGAAAAAGTCGTCTTGTCTGCAATACCTACTGCTAAAAAAATTGCACGTACATGGGAGATTCTTATTGTTGATGATGGATCTTCTGATGCTACTTTGCAATTAGCGCAAAAGCTTGCAAAAAAAGACAACCACATACGAGTTATTAATCACAGTAAAAATAGAGGATATGGTGCTGCTCTAAAGTCGGGCTTTGAAAATGCAAAGTACGAATATATTGTATTTGTTGATGGTGATGGTCAATTTGATTTTTCTGAAGTGGAGAAATTTATTTCTCCTATTGCAACATCAGATATTGTTATTGGAAATAGAAAGAAGAGATTGGACCATCCTTTTAGACACGTCCTAATGAATTTATTAAAAATTTGGGATTTCATATTTTTTGGCTTTTACTTCAAAGATATTGATTGCGGATTTAAAATGTTTCGAAAATCTGCAGTAAAGAAAATACTCCCTTTATCATCTGAAGGTGCAATGATAACAACAGAAATTCTAGCAAAAGCAATACGAGCAAAGTTAAAAATATCTCAGGTAGATGTTATACATTATCCGAGAAAAGCAGGGAATCAGTCAGGGGGAAATGTACGTGTTATTAGTCGAGCCATACGGGAAAGTTTTGCTTTGTGGAAAGAATTATATGGAAGAACTTGATATAGCAGCCGTTATTCATCGATCTATTCATGGCGTTTTTGCACTTGTTACCCGAACGCTTTTTATTCAGATTGTTGGATTTACTGTTAATTTCCTTCTCACAATTTATCTTTCACCCTCAGTATTTGGCGTATACTTTGTTGTTACTGCTGTTATTGCTTTTCTTGCGTATTTTTCGGACATTGGGCTTGCAGCAGCGCTTATTCAGAAAAAAGAAAAGCTTACTTCTGAGGATTTAAGTACAACGTTTACTATACAACAAGTACTGGTAGTTAGTGCATGTCTCGTTGCGCTTATTTTGTCTCAATTTTTCGCCTCTTTTTATAAGTTGGACATGAATGGATATGTTTTACTTGTCTCCCTTATTATTGCATTTTTTCTTTCATCTCTTAAGACAATCCCATCAATCCTGCTTGAGAGAAATCTTCGCTTTGAAAAACTTGTTATCCCACAAATAGTTGAGACTTTGGCATTCAATCTTGTCGCGCTCTTTTTTGCTATGAAAGGGTATGGAGTAGCAAGCTTCACCTATGCGGTACTCGCAAGAGGAGTAAGTGGCCTTATTGCCATTTATATTATTTCTCCTTGGAAAATACGTCTTGGATTCTCTTTACCAACTGCAAAGAGGCTTCTGTTATATGGAATTCCTTTTCAGGCAAATAGCTTTCTCGCACTTCTAAAAGACGACCTCCTTATTGCATATGTTGGTAAAGTATTGCCCTTATCTCAAGTTGGATATATTGGATTTGCTCAAAAATGGGCATTTACCCCTCTCAGGCTTATTTCGGACAATATAATTCGCATCGCATTTCCTTCTTTTGCACGACTTCAGCATGATGCGCATCATTTAGGGAAGGCAATCGAAAAAGCACTTTTTGCAACGAGCTTCTTTATATTTCCAGCTCTTGTTGGACTTTTTATGCTTGCTCCATCTTTTATCGAAGTTATTCCAAAATACCATAAATGGGAGCCAGCGATACTCTCATTGGGATTTTTCGCTATGAATGCAGCAGTTTCTGCAATTTCAACACCTCTCACAAATGTCTTGAATGCCGTTGGTAAAATTAAAGTTACGCTTTATCTTATGATATTATGGACAATTCTTACCTGGGTCCTAACGCCACTCGCTATTTATTGGTATGGATTTAATGGATTTGCTGGAGTCTCCGCGCTTATTTCTCTTACAGTTATATTAGTAGTCTTCGTAACAAAAAAATATATTGCCTTTTCCATAAAGCCAGTTATCGTTCCAACAATTTCGTCTCTTCTTATGTTGGTGCTTCTTTTCTTTGGTAATCAATTGCTTGGTAAAACCATCTTGTCTATAGGAATTCTTATTGTGAGTGGTGCACTTTTGTATTTTGCAAGTTGTTTTCTTCTAGCAAGACAAAGTCTTATGGAAGACATTGCACTTATTCGAAAACAATTTGTACAATCATAGTATGAGAACTCTTTCTGTTGTTGTTAGTGTATTTAATGGAGAAAGGTATCTTTTGGACTGTCTCAATTCTATTAAGACAATTGCGGATGAAATTATTGTTGTTGACCATGAGTCTTCCGATGCAAGTAGTGCTATTGCTAAGAAATTTACAAAAAAAGTTTATATTCAAAAAAACGATACCTCTAAAATAGATATTCAAAAAAATTTTGGATTTGAGAAAGCAACAAAGGATTGGATATTAAGTCTTGATGCCGATGAAAGCGTTTCCCCTCAATTAGCATTGGAAATAAAGGAAAAAATTGAAAATTCCGATGTAGTTGGGTATGCAATTCCTCGAAAAAATATAATTTTTGGTAAGTGGATAGAGCATACAGGATGGTATCCGGATTTCCAAGTGAGACTTTTCGTGAGGGGAAAAGGAAAATTCACCAAAAAACATGTTCATGAGTCTATAGAAATTTCTGGTACTGTCGAAAAATTAAATAATCCTTTTATTCATGAAGCATATCAGAGCATATATCAATTCCTCCACAGAGGATTTACTCTATATGCACCCAACGAGGCAGAATCTCTTCGCGATAACGGGTATGTTTTTTCTTACGAAGATGCGATACGATTTCCATTCCAAGAATTTCTTGGTCGTTTTTTTGCTAGAGAAGGCTATAGAGATGGATTTCATGGACTTATTCTGTCACTGCTTATGGCAATGTACCACTTTGCTGTTTTTCTCTATCTGTGGGAATACGAAAAATTCCCAGCAAGCACTCATGTAACAACTCTTCTTTCACATGAATTGCACACAGCACATGCTGAATGGACTTACTGGACAACATCAATGAGTATTAATCAATCAAAAAACTCTGCGAAAAAAGTTCTTCTAAAAGCAAAAAGAAAATTAGGATTATGAAAAAAGTTACCCTGGTGACTGTCAATTTTAATAGCGAAGACGAAACTCATAATTTACTTGCTTCTCTCAAGCATATACATTACGAAAATTTTTCGTTATCTATTGTTGTTGTGGATAATGGTTCTAAAATCCCATTCGAATTATCTATAGAGGAAAAAAAAGAAAATATCCTACTTATAACTACAAAAGAAAATTTGGGATTTGCAGGTGGATACAATGTTGGAATGCGGTACGGGTTGGATAATGGCGCAGAATATGTAGTTGTTTTAAATAATGACACCATTGTCGAAAAAAATTGCATAGAAGAAATGCTTCGCGCATGTGAATCAGAAAAAAAGTGCGGAATTGTTGTGCCAAAAATTTATTTTGCCAAAAATCATGAATTTCATAAGGACAGGTATTCAGATGCAGAAAAAGGAAAGGTTTTTTGGTTTGCTGGAGGATATATGGATTGGGCAAACATATTTAGTAGACATAGGGGAGTTGATGAAGTGGATACTGGACAGTATGATAATACAGAGAAAGTTGATTTTGCCACAGGGTGTTGCATGTGTATTCCGCGAGACGTTTTGGAAAAAGTAGGGTTATTTGACGAAAAGCTTTTTCTCTATTTTGAAGATGCAGATTTGAGCCAACGAGTGCTTAAGGCAGGTTATACTATTATATATGCACCGAAGGCAGTTATCTGGCACACAAATGCTGCATCTGGAGGTGGATCTGGGTCTATTTTGCATGACTATTACATAACAAGAAACCGAATGATATTTGGCATGAAGTATGCACCACTTAGGTCTAAAATTGCACTTCTTCGAGAAAGTCTTAGGCTATTGGTATTCGGACGGAAATGGCAAAAAGCTGGTATTAAGGATTTTTATTTGGGAAAATTTGGAAAAGGTAGTTTTGGGAATTAAAGAAGTGCTTTGACATCTCCGTTGCGGCGTGAGATTATACCGCGGTGAGAAAAAAAATAACAACCTTCCTGCAAGAATTTTTTACCATAGACAATCCGCTTCTTTTTGTCTCACTGCTTTGCCTTATTATTTTTAATAGATTTTCTCTTACTTTTTTCAACGAGGGTCATCATGTCCTTGCTCCAGACAATTATTATTATGCAGGAGTAACAGTTGGAGAAGATTGGATTGGTGGGACAACAGATCAGGCATACAGATTGTTAAAAGGATTGCCTATGGAATTAACCACAGCCTATGGGTATTCTTTTACAATTCTTACTGCGTGGACAATTACACTGTATGAAAATATAGGAATATGCAGTCCGAGAAATCATACTGCATGCCAATTTCTTTTATATAACCATGTCGTCACGTTGGTAATTGCAGGATTTCTTATCTTGGTATTTCTTTTTATTAAAGATGGAAAG
Source organism: Candidatus Eiseniibacteriota bacterium (assembly GCA_035631115.1). GTDB lineage: Bacteria > Patescibacteriota > Microgenomatia > Levybacterales > UBA12049 > DASQJJ01. The sequence goes on along the minus strand of DASQJJ010000006.1, from coordinate 83,353 downwards.
AAAAGGGCAGGAGCAATTCTATTTTTTCTTGCATTTTTGCTTGGCATACCAGGGGGTAGGGGTATAGAAACAGCAAACTTGGATATTATTTTAAGTATGTTGTACGGTTGTATGTTGTATCTCCAGAAAATTTCTGTACAAGATAGAAAAAAAAGATATTTATATCCTGTTTTCATAGGGCTTATTGCGGGAGTACTTATGCAAGCAAAGATATTCACTGTAGTAATTGGTATACTTTTTCTTGTATTCTCAACAGAACCATTAATATTTTTGCTTTCTTTTCTTGTTACAACAGGCATTATAATTCTTACTCCAACATTGTATGGTGTCTCTGCGAATGTATTTCAAGTAGTCCAGGCAGGACAGACGATACTGGGTCCAATAACTACCAATTTATATCAACAATATAGATTTGGTAATAATAATACGCGGACAATGGTTGGAGGTATTGTTTTTTCGATACGAGTACTTCGTGAGAATGCATATCTGCGTGAGGTAATTATTTTTGTCGGCGGAAGCGTTCTATTTCTTATTGTCACACTTCTTCCACTTCTCACATATTCCAAAGAAGTGTTAAAAAAAATAACAACATTTTCTTTGCAGGACAGATTATCATATCCATTTTTTATTGTTAGTAATTGTTATGCTATTGCGGCAATTGTTCTTTGGCCTGCAACATCATATGATTACCGATTTTTTTATTTTCTTCCCCTTATCTTTATTCTTCTCGAAGTGAGCAGGACAAGTCGCGAAAAAGTATATCTAGGAATTGCTTTGGTTTCGTTTATTGTCCGCTGCATCTTTATTCTTCATACAAAAATATGGCATATTTTTCTTCTTGGCTTTCTGTACCCCTTTTTATTGGTTAGTGTCTCGCAATGGGTGTATAGCAAGAAATCGTACCTAAGCCGAAAACGAAGTGCTACAATAGAAGTGAAGCCCAATCGAGTATGGAAAAAGAGATAATTCTTTCAGTTGTTATTATTGCTAAAAATGCGGAGAGTCTTATCGAAGATGCAATACGATCTGTAGATTTCGCTCAGGAAATTATTGTTGTAGATGGCGGGTCAACAGACAGGACAAATGATGTTGCCAAAAAACTTCATGCAAAAATTATCAAAGGTGAGAGTAATAATTTTGCAGAGCAGCGGAATATTGGAGCAAAAGCTGCAAAGGGAAAATGGATTCTTTATATAGACACAGATGAGAGAGTAAGCGCTTCGCTTCGTGAGAGTATTCAATTTCAAATTTCAAATGACAAATTGCACATGTCCGCATTTAAGATCAAGCGTAAAAACTTCTATCTTGGTAATCATGAGTGGCCCAAAATAGAACAACTAGAACGGTTGTTTAGAAAAGATGCACTAAAAGGTTGGTATGGTGCATTGCATGAGACAGCAAAGGTTGAAGGACAGATTGGGGTACTGGATGGGTATCTTCTTCATTATACTCATAGAGATTTGGAGAGTATGCTGGACAAAACAATCGTTTGGTCGCGTGTAGAGGCGCAACTTCGCCTCGACAGTAATCATCCAAAAATTGTAGCATGGAGGCTAATACGGGTTATGTTAACAGGATTTTTTGATTCCTACGTAAGACAAGGAGGGTGGAGAGTGGGGACAATGGGTTTAATAGAAAGCATATACCAATCTTATAGCATGTTTGTTACCTATGCGACGTTATGGGAAATGCAGACCAAGCATAAAAAATAAAACAAAAAATGAAAAAATTATTAATTCAACAGTGGGGAATATTTTTCATTATTCTTGTTTGGTTTGTATTTAGTTCTCCATTTTTTCTTCAGGGGAAGATTCCCTACACTGGGGATTACCAGGTAACCTTTTTTCCGCCTTGGAGTCAGTACAGTCAATTTACACAACCTGTTAAAAATAGCGCAATGCCGGATGTTATAGACCAGACGTATCCATGGAAAAATCTTGTCATTGATTCATGGAAGCATCTACAAATACCTTTGTGGAATCCATTTAGCTTTGCAGGTACGCCTCTTATGGCAAATTATCAGTCTGCAGCATTTTCTCCCATGAATGTATTATTTCTTATTCTTCCTTTTAAGATATCGTGGGGTCTTCTTATTCTTTTCCAGCCTCTTCTTGCAGGAATAGGGATGTACCTTTTTCTCAGAAAACTATCAGTCTCCCTATTGGGAAGTACTCTTTCGAGTGTATCTTTTATGTTTTGTGGCTTTATTACATGTTGGATGGGGTATGGGACACTATCGTATGCAATTGGTATTTTGCCTACTATTCTTTTAGGATTCGAAGGATATGCACAAAGTAAAAAGTCTGGATACCTTTTTCTTGTTGCCGGTGGACTAGCATTTTCTTTTTTTAGCGGACATTTTCAAATAAGTATCTATACGTCCCTGGTGTGCTTTGTTTATTTTCTTTTCCGTTTTCTTCCGTTAAAAAATAGGAAAATAATTCTTTTTGGAGCAATAGCATTTCTTTCGGGAATCTTACTTTCTCTTCCACAACTTCTTCCGTCTATGGAATTTTATGTGCAATCTCTGCGAAGTACACTTTTTCAAAGACCAGAGGTAATTCCTTGGAGTTATGTATTTACTTTTATTGCACCAGATTTTTTTGGCAATCCAGTTACAAGAAATGACTGGTTTGGTCATTATGCAGAGTGGAATGGATACATTGGCGTAATACCATTATTGTTTGGTATTTACAGTCTTACACTGTGGAAGAAGAATGCTATGGTACGGTTTTTGTCTCTTCTTGCCTTAATTTCTCTTCTTTTTGCAACTCCAACAATTTTTGGGGACCTTATTCTTTTGGCACGAGTGCCTGTGCTTGCAACATCTGCTGCAGGAAGAATTATTGTTGTCGTAAGTTTTTCCCTCGCAGTACTGGCTGGATTTGGTCTTGATGCATGGATTGCTGCAGGCAAAACAAAAAAACTTCTTTTGGGAATTTTTAGTATCTCCTTCATGTTTGTGGGGTGGGCTGTTATTTTTGGAAAAGTTGGTTTGTCTTCAGAACATACACTTATTGCCAAACAGAATTTTATACTACCAACAATTCTTCTTATTGGGGTAATGATTGGATCTACAAAGGGTTGGTTTTTTAACAATAATAAAAAATTGCTTCCCATAATATGTTTTATATTTCTACTTCTCACGTCTCTGGAAATGTTACGCTTTGCGGTTAAGTGGCAAACATTTTCTTTGCAAAATACTATTTTTCAAGATGTTGGAGTAACAAAATTTTTCCAGACAATACAAAATACTCGTTCGGTAGGTAATTATGGGGGACAAGTTGCCATGTATTACCATCTTCCTGCTTTGGAAGGGTATGACGCACTGTATCCTGAGCGTTTTGGTGAATTTGTTAGTTATGTTGCAAATGGAAGCTTTGCTCCAGCAAGTCGGTCTGTTGTAGAATTTCCCAAAAATGGAAGATATACAAAAGAGACTTTAGATCTATTGGGAGTGAAATATATTATCCACAAAAATTCTGATACAGGAAAAGTATGGACTTTTCCATTCTGGGAGAGCCCTACTGATTTTAAAGAAGTTTATAAAGACGATGCATACACAGTAATGGAGAATAAAAATGCTTTTCCAAGAGCATTTATTGCAGCAGTCTACCTTGTAGAAAAAGATACTCACAAAAGTCTTGAATCTCTTTTTGCAAAAGATACAGACAGAAGAAAAACACTTATTTTGGAAGAAAATCCAACATTTACTGCAAAGTCAGATCTTGTATCTAGCGCAACAATTTCTTCGTATACACCTAATGCGGTAACTATTGCAGTACAAAGCACTGGAGACGGCTTGCTTTTTCTCTCTGACACGTATTTTCCTGGTTGGAAAGCGTATGTAGATGGTAAAGAAACGCATATATACAGAGCAGACTACACATTCCGTGCCATTGTTGTGCCACAAGGAAAGCATACTGTGGTGTTCAATTACTTCCCTCAAAGCTTTCTCTATGGAATAGTTGGAAGTTTGGTGGGATTATGCTTATTGTTTGGAATTTATTTTTTCCAAAAAAGAAGAGTGCGATAGTCAAATTTTTTCTTAGCAAAAAAGAAAAGATATACAATTTCTACAATTCCTGCAGTATTTAAGACAAGCATTACTACAAACCAATTTTTCTGAGAAAGCTTACTTGCGTGCCACAAAGCTAGTCCTTTCCAAAAAAGAGACCAGATGAAGAGTGCAAAGAGCACAACTGGAGGAATAACATTTAGATTCATAGACCTATCTTAGCGGATATTTCACTACCTGTCAAAAGTTGGTACAATCATAGTATGCGTATTGGAATCTACGACCCGTATCTCGATGATTTAGGGGGTGGCGAGAAATACATGATGAGTGTTGCTGCAGCGCTGTCGAAAAGTCACGAAGTATCCGTGTTCTGGGATAATCAAAAGGATATCGACTTACTCTTGCAAAGGTTTAGCCTGGATATATCAAAAGTACAAAGGGTTAAAAATATCTTTGCACCCAACATATCTCTTCTTGAAAGATTACCAGCAAGTAGGCAATACGACTCGATAATTGTCTTAAGTGATGGAAGTATTCCGATACTTCTGTCCCAGAAATTATTCCTTCATGTGCAGCAACCATTACATATGGCAAAAAAGGGATTTTGGAGTGCATTTAAAATGTCTCGTGTAGATAAAATTTTTTGTAACTCAAATTTTACAAAAAATTTTGTTGACCCGTCTTTTGTCAACAAAACAGTAGTTATTTTTCCTCCAGTAACTCTTTACCCAAAAAAGGTAAAAAAAGAAAATATTATACTTCATGTTGGAAGATTTCGAGTAAAAAATATAGCAATAGGGGATTATAAAAAACAAAGTATCATGATTGACGAATTTAAGAATATGGTAGACAAGGGCTTAAAAGATTGGAAATTTGTCTTGGCAGTAAGTATTATGGAGAAGGATAAAGAAATTTTTGATAAATTAGTAGAGAGTACAAAAGGATATCCAATTGAATTTGCAATAAATAAATCCAATAAAGAGCTGTGGGATTTATATTCCCTGGCAAAAATATACTGGCATGCGAGTGGGTATGGAGAGGATTTGAGAATACACCCTGAATATGCAGAGCATTTTGGCATTTCAACTGTCGAGGCAATGGGAGCCGGAGCAGTGCCAGTTGTTATTAACGCTGGAGGACAAAAAGAAATAGTAACCAATTTGGAAAATGGGTTATTGTGGGATTCACTTAAAGAGTTGAAAGAGAAGACATTACAGCTTATCAACAAGCCAGCTCTTCTGGACAAGCTCTCAATACAAGCAAAACACCGTGCACAAGACTTTAGTTATGAGAAATTCTCTGAAGCAGTTACTAATTTAATAGGATGAAAAGATTTCTTCCATTCTCTATTCTTATTGTCATTGTTGTAATTTTTTTTAGACAATTTTTCTTTCAAAATCTACTTCCAATCCCATCTGACACAATAGTTGGTCTTTATAACCCCTTCAGAGATTCATATGCCAAAGAATTTCCAAGAGGTATTCCATTTAAGAATTTTCTTATTACCGACCCGGTACGTCAGCAGTATCCATGGCGATTTGAAGCTGTTTTACAAGAAAGATTGGGACAATTGCCTTTATGGAATCCATACAACTTTGCAGGGACTCCTCTTATGGCCAATCAGCAGTCTGGTGCATTTCTGCCTTTTAATCTTCTTTTTTTCATTCTGCCATTTCCTTACGCCTGGAGTTTGCTTATTGTTATACAACCACTTCTTGCAGGTATATTTATGTACCTGTATCTAAAAAATCTAAAGCTTGGTTTGATACCAAGTATTGTAGGAAGCATTGCCTTTGCATTTTCAGGATTTTTTATTGCATGGCTAGAATGGGGTACCATAGATATGTCTGCATTATGGCTTCCACTTATCTTTCTTAGTGTTGACAATGCATTTAGGAGTGAGCGCAAAGGTGTATGGTGGGGTTTGTATTTTCTCTCACTTATTTTTTCTTTCCTTGCAGGACATCTCCAGACCTTTTTTTATATCGTTCTTATCTCCCACGCGTATTTTATTTTGCAGTGGTTTAAGAGTAAAAAAAAGATAATCCATCTCTATTGGGGATTGTCTCTTGGGGCAGTTACCCTTATTCTGACAAGTGTTCAGCTATTTCCACTTTTTCAGCTTATTCTTCATTCGGAGAGAAATATGGACCTATCAATGGCAGAAGGGTGGTTTTTGCCTTTTCAGCATCTTATTACCTTTATTGTTCCTGATTTTTTTGGAAATCCGACAACACTTAATTACTGGGGTACGTGGAATTATGCAGAATTAACAGGATATATAGGCATTCCTGCATTACTATTTGCACTTTTTAGTCTTTTTAGAAAAAGCAACAGAGTGTATTTCTTTGCCGCAGCCGTGCTTCTTGCACTTCTTTTTGTACTCCCAACACCATTAGCATTTTTACCTTTCACACTGCATATTCCATTTCTTTCAACCGCTCAACCCACACGTCTTATGGTACTTATAGATTTTTCACTTGCAGTACTCTCTGGAATTGGAATGGATTGGTATATAAAAAATGGTAAAAAAATATGGATACCTCTGGTAATGATTGCAAGTATATTAGGATTGTCATGGATATTTGTTTTATTTCATGAAAAAATTGCCATAACAATATCCCTGGAGAATATTCTGACAGCAAAGAGAAATCTTATTTTCCCTAGCAGTATTTTTGCAGTTACATCTACACTTCTTATTCTTGGTGTATTTCTTCAAAAGAAAAGAATCTTTTTTATTACTATTCTGGTGTGTATTACTTCTGTAAGTGCATTTGATAGTCTGCACTTTGCAGAAAAATTTACTCCATTTACAAAAAAAGACTACCTTTTCCCGACAACAAAAACAATTGCATTCTTACAAGAAAATAGTGGAATATTCCGCATTATGACAACGAATTCTCAATTACTACCTCCAAATTTCTCTCTTATGTATCACATCCAAAGCCTAGATGGGTATGATCCGTTATACATAAAAGACTACGGAGAGCTTATTGCCAGCTCTGAAAGAAGTAAACCAGATATCCATGAGCCATTTGGATTTAATCGAATTATTACGCCGCACAACTATGAGAGCCGTATTATAGACTTGCTGGGAGTAAAGTATGTATTGTCATTGGAAGCAATTTCGTCTCCAAAACTGAAAAAAATATTTGAGGAAGGCGTAACAAAAGTTTATGAAAATACTTCTGTGTATCCTCGGGCATTTTTTGTAGATGATGTCATTTCAGAAAACTCTCAACAAAAAATTATTAACGACATGTTTCTGCAGTCAAATAACCTCAAAAAAGTTGCCATTATTTCAGAAGGTATTTCGCATGAGCGATTTTCAGCTGTTGGTAGTGAAGTCTTGATGCGTCACTACGGTGCAAATGAAGTTAGCATACAAACAATAAATGCATCGAATGGGTTTCTTGTCTTAACAGATGCATATTATCCTACCTGGCACGCATACATAGATGGAAAAGAAGCAAAAATTTACTTAACAGATCTTGCTCTTCGCGGTGTTGTTGTTCCTACAGGCAAACATTCTATAGTGTTTAGAGATGAATTGTTTTAAGATAGAGAAATGACTATTAGTGTTGTTATACCCAATTTTAATGGAGAAAATCTTTTAAGAAAAAATCTTTCACACCTTATATCTATTTTAGAAAAGCATAAAGAAGGTACATGCGAAATTATCATTACAGACGATGCGTCAAAAGATGCATCTGTCGAGTATGTTCAGGATTATATTAAAAAAAATCATTCACCTGTCTCTCTTCTTTTATTAGAAAATAATTCAGGGAAGAATAAGGGGTTTTCGGGAAATGTCAATAAGGGTGTTGCGAAAGCAAGTGGAGATATACTTATTCTTCTTAATACAGATGTTGTCCCACGTAAAGACTTTCTTTTCCCCCTTCTTCAGCATTTTTCCGACAAAAAGGTTTTTGCCGTTGGCTGTATGGATGAAAGTATAGAAAATGAAAAAGTTGTATTACGCGGAAGAGGTGTTGGAAAATGGCGCAAAGGATTTCTTATTCATGGTCCAGGAGAATTAGATAAAAAAACAACCCTTTGGGTATCATGTGGAAGCGGTGCATTTAAAAAAGAAATCTGGGACAAAATTGGAGGACTAAATGAATTATATAACCCATTTTATTGGGAAGATATAGATCTTTCTTACAGGGCTCAAAAAGCAGGGTATACTGTTGTATTTGAGAAAGAGAGTGTTGTTCGTCACGAACACGACAGAGGATCTATAAAGAAGAATTACACCCCTTTTAGCGTTACAAAAATAGCATATAGAAATCAATTCTACTTTACGTGGCTTAACGCAACTGATAAAATGATTCTTCTTAGTCATTATATTTTTGTTCCTTATTTTCTTTTAAAAGCATTATTCAAAGGGAATATGGGAATGATATATGGATTTTTTCTCGCAGTAGGGCATTTGGGAAAAGTCTTGCAAGAAAGACAAAGAATTCAGAGAATGGTAGTTGAGTCAGATAGGGAAGTTATTAAGAGGAGTTCTTAAGATGAAATTATCTATACTTATTCCCGTATTTAATGAGGAAAAGACAGTGCAGCAAGTTATTGAAAGAGTAACCGATGTGTCAATTCCAAATATGGAAAAAGAAATAATTATTGTTGACGATGGATCAAGCGATAAAACAGCAGATATTCTAAAAAAAATCGCCCAGAAAAAGAAGAATATTTTCTTCTATCAGCATAAAAACAATAAAGGGAAAGGCGCTGCTATTGTTACTGCAATTTCTCATGCAACAGGTGATTACTCCATAATTCAAGATGCAGACTTAGAATATAATCCAACGCAAATTGCAATACTAGCATCTTTAATAAAAGGAAATACATCCGTAGTGTATGGAACAAGATTAAAAAGGTTGCCCCATCTAGAAAAAGAAGAACGGACAGGAAGATTTTTATTGCATTATGTTGGTAATAGAATGTTAAGCTTATTAACAAGCGCTTTGTATGGACAATGGATTACCGATATGGAAACATGCTATAAATTATTCCCAACAGAAATAGGTAAAAAGTTACACTTAGATGCAAAAGGGTTTGAGCTGGAGCCAGAGCTTACTGCAAAATTAATCAAAAACGGACTAATAATTCAAGAAGTACCAATAACAACAACTCCAAGGTCTTATGATGAAGGAAAAAAGCTTCATACAATTCGTGATGGAGTTAAGGCATTGAAAGCTTTGTTTTACTACCGATTTCATGAATAAGAAAATAATACAGCTTTTTCGCTTTTCTAGAAAAAATTGGTATACAATCGCGACGCTCTTCATCCTTCTTTTCACTATTTTCCTGCGTTTTTATCATTACGACATGCGTTGGGGTTTTGCATACGATCAAATTCATGATGCGCTTGTTGCACGATATGCATTGTTGCACTTTACACTTCCTATCCTTGGTCCATTCTCTTCTGCAGGACCATTTGTTACGGGTCCAGAGTGGTACTGGCTTATTATCCTTGGGATGGTATGGAATCCATGGTGGATACTATCCCCATGGATTTTTATTACTCTCATGTATTGCGCGAGCGTATATTTGCTTATATATATTGGTCAAAAAATAGGAGGAAAAACAATGGGAATTATTGTTGGACTTTTTGTTGCAACATCGGCTGCAAATATTTCACAGTCTGTTAACTTAACAAATCAATCTCCCATAGCTGTCTACTCAGCGATTTCTCTTTTTTGTCTTGAAAGATTTTTTGCGACAAAAAAATCTTTCTATCTTTTTCTCACAGGACTAAGTGTGGGAATCGCAGTTAATACTCACTTAGAAGGAGTTCTTCTCATACCACTGCTGATTGGAATAGGTATGGTAGGTAGAATTTCTTTTAAATATATTTTTTTCATGACAGTTGGACTGCTTATTCCATTTACTCCTCTAATAACATTTGATGTGCAACATCATTTTTTTAATACACACAACATGCTGCAGTATTATCTACATGACCAATACAACGTGTCTCTCGATGTATTGGGAAGAAATTGGAAAACATACATTTTTCTTTTTTGGCCCAAATCCCTTGCAGGAATAATTGGAGGATACACAATTGTAGGATATGGTACAGCAATTTTGCTTATTGCTTCAATAGTATTTTTTCTCATAAAAGATAGATCAAGTAAGACAATAGGAGGAATTATTTTTGCACTAGTTATTGCCGTATTTTTTATGAGGTATTCCCGAACACCATTATACGAGAGCTATCTTATGTATCTGCATCCTTGGGTATTTATCCTCGTAGGATACATTTTGACAAAAGTATATAAAAAGTATGCCATTATCACGGTATGTATTCTTGTCGTACTCATCACAGGGAGTGTTTTAAAGGTATTTGAAGAAATTAATTTTAGCACCAATACTACCTATGCATTTGGACAAAAAGTAGTACGGACTTTGACAAGAAAATACCCACATAAAAAATTTTCGTTTTATGACTATCATAATCAAAGCGCAACGCTCAGCTCTGGGGTAAGTCTTACGGCAGACATGGATGGCCTTGTTGATGAAGAGCATGGAATGCGAATTGGTATTGCCGCGTCCCAGAAAGCACAGAAGGAAATTTCCTTGCCTGTTATGTATATTAATGGTGTTGCATTGTACACACTAGATAGTCTTTCTAAAGAAGAATTTACAAAACAGTTATGGTTTGGAGTCTCTTCAAAAGAAATGTATCATGCAACACAGGAGTGGTTTGCGAAAGAAAGAATATAGAAATGTTTAAGAAATATATATACCTATTTCCAATACTTTTATTTATTTTTGTAACATGTGTCGTTTTTTATCCGTATTTTACCACCGGGAAAGTCCCTTTTGCAGGAAATTTACTCGTGTCATTTTACCAACCATGGAAGTCGTATCCACTACCTGAATATCCAAATGGTCCAGCGAATAAGCCAATAGGCTTTGATAGTCTTCGCATTTTCTATCCCCTGCGTCACCTAACTATAGATTCATTAAAGCAACTCCAGTTACCTATGTGGAATCCCTATGACTTTGCTGGTAATACCCATTTGGCAACGTATCAATCTGCGGTATTTTTTCCACTTACCTTACTTTTTCTTCTTCTGCCTTTTATTGATGCATGGTCTTTGGTTGTTATCGTAGGACCGTTACTTGCATGTATTTTTACGTATTATTTTTTAAGGTCACTAAAATTGTCAGTACTGGCATCAGTTATTGGAGCGGTAACCTTTGGATTTTCTGGAACATTACTTGTTTTAACAGAAGAGTCTTTCATGGCCGTGTATTCAATCCTTTTCTTACCTCTTATTCTTTTGGGTATTCAGAGATTTTTCCAGGAGAAAAGAATTATATGGTTTGGTTGTATTGTTGGAGGATGTACGCTTTCTATTCTCTCAGGGTGGTTTCAGAGTAGTCTCTACGCACTGCTTTTGTCATTTCTTTGGGCTGTTTTTCTTCTGTTTCAAACAAAGAAGATAAAAACCTTTTTATGGGTAATTGTAGGATTTGGAATATCGTTTCTTCTTAGTGCACCTCACATTCTCCCTAACCTAGAATCATTTAAATATTCAGCAAGGGGGACAACGGATGCCAAATTCCTTTTTGACACGTACCTTATTGCCCCTTGGCATCTTATTACCTATATTGTTCCTGACTTTCTTGGAAATCCTGCAACATATAATTATTTTGGGAAAGGATTCTATTACGAACAAGTGCTTTTTGTAGGAGTTGTCGGTCTTTTCTTTGGTCTTGTTGCGCTACTGCACTGGAGAAAATCTCCAGTGAGTCTTTTTTTTACTCTTGCATGGATAATAACACTTTCTCTGGGAATGTCTTTACCAACAAGCAGATTTCTTTTATACAATTTGCATCTGCCAATCATTTCAACAATACTCCCATCGAGAATATTTATTCTTTCATCTTTTTCTCTTGCCGTTTTGGCAGGATTTGGCTGGGATTTGTTTAGGGAAAATAAGGCAAAGATTTCTTTATTTTTTTCTTCTCTTATTCTTATACTTAGCCTTACTGCAGGATGGATTTTTGTTATTTTTCAAAAAAAAGCAAATCCACTAGGAGAGTTTTCGATAATTACGTATCACAACTTATTTATTCCAACAGTTTTTGTTATAGGGGTAATTTTGCTTGCAGCCCTTGTATTCATAAAAAATGTCAGTGTAAAAAAGATACAAAGTATTGGTTATATAGTTCTTCTTGTTGTAAGTATTTTTCTTTTTGCAACAAAGTATATATACTTTTCTGAAAGACGGTTTGTATATCCTTCCACTCCAGTTATTTCAGAGCTGTCTAAGCGAATTGGGGTAAATAGATTTTGGAGTATAGGACAAGGATATATAGATAGAAATTTTGCTACAAATTATTCGCTTCAATCCCCAGAAGGGTACGATTCATTTTACATAAAACGATATGGAGAATTTGTTGAGGCAACCAAAAATAAAGGTACATATACACCTAATGTAATTCGCGCAGATGCACAATTTGTCACAGTTGGCAAACTTTCAGAAATACAAAGAAATATATACCTAACAAAAGCACTTAATCTATTGGGAGTAAAGTATATAGCTGCAAGAAATCTAGATGAAGACGAAGCATTTATAGCGCTTGATACACAAAAACAATTTCAAAAAGTGTGGACAGATGGAATATATTCCCTCTATGAAAATACGACAGCATTTCCAAGAGCGTTTTTAGTTGATAATTATATTATTTCTTCTGACCCTCAAAAAACATTTTCCTATCTTTTTAGTGATAGTACAAATATGAGAAAACAGGTTGTTGTTGTACGAAATCCAAAAATTTCTCCTTCTTCTATTCCAATCGAGGGAAAGGCAAAAATTACAACATACTCACCTGAAAAAGTTGTTGTAGACGTAACAACAAATAAAGATACACTTCTTTTTCTTTCAGATAATGACTATCCAGGGTGGAAAGCAATGGTAGATAATAAGCCAACAATACTCATAAGAACAGACTATACCTTTCGAAGTGTTGCTGTACCAAAGGGAAAACATACTGTTGTTTTTGTCTATCAGCCTGAGTCCGTTGCGCTAGGATTTGTTTTATGCGGGATTGGTAGCTTGCTTTTCCTATTTATAGGTTTTACGATTACTAAGAGAAGTAAAAATATATGAATCGCATTGCCTTATCCTCTGTTATTCTTTTCCCTTTGGTAATATTTTTTGTTATGCAGTATCGACTTTCGTCAGGAGATACTCCATACATACTTTTCGGAATTATTTTCTTACTGCTTCTTGGATATATTGTTGCAGACCTTTTAGCAATTTCGCAAAAGGCATATTCTTTTATCAAAACAACTCTTCTTTTTTTTGTTGTTGTAGTTGTTTTGGGAAGTGGATTTTACTCAAGTATGGTGGTAAGACATCAGACAGCTCCAGTATATGGCGTTCATGACATAATCCTACAGCAGGAGGCAGCAATACGGTATTTTATTCATGGCAAAAATCCTTATAAAGAAACATATTTTGGTACGCCAATGCAGGCATGGCATTACTCGGATACAGAAGTAAATCCAGCTTTATACCATTTTGTTATGGAGCCAGTTTACCTGGTATTTCCATTACCTTTTTACATTATTTCAAATCATACATTGGGATATTTCGATAGCAGGGAAGTGCTTTGGTTACTTTTTGGCATTCTTTTGGTTACAGCATATTTTGTACCAAAGGAAGGAGAAAATAAGCGTCTTCTTATAACACTTCTTGCTTTTAATCCTGCCATGTTGGGGTATACCCTAGAAGGAAGGTCTGACATATTCGCCTACGCCTTTCTTTTTGTAGGATTTTTCTTACTCCAGAAGAAAAAATTATTTTGGTCAGGAATTCCGATTGCTCTATCTTTTGCCACAAAGCAGTCAACATGGCTTTTTGTCCCGTTATATTTTTTGTTTATCTTTCAGTATGCGTTGAGGGAAAAGAAAACTATGTGGGAAAGGGGTATGGTATTTATCAAAAATATAAGTAGTTTTTTACTGGTTGCAGCAATATGCATTGTTCCATTTTATCTTTGGGATTCAAAGTCGTTTCTCGCGAGCACTGTGTATTATCTATCGGGAAACGTCGAGCATAGCTATCCTATCTCTGGGTATGGATTTGGAATGGTGCTTAACCAGCTCGGATTTATTAAAGATGTCCATATGTACTATCCATTCCAATTGTGGCAATTGGGTATTGGACTGCCTGTTTTACTTCTTCTCAGTTGGTACTTTTGGAAGAAGCCCACTGTAAGTAAGCTTATTGTGTGTTATGGTCTTTTCTTATTTGTTTTTTGGTATTTTGCTCGGTATTTTAACAATAGTCATGTTGGATATTTGTCCCTTGTATTTATCACAGCCTATTTATGGCCAGATGAAGAAAAGAAAATTACTGTTGGGAAAGGTTTGTAGCTGATATAAGTATTTCCTGTGTAATTTTGTCTCCTGCAATTCGAGACTCCTCATTTGCTGTTTTTAGAGATGTTGGTTTTAGGTAAAAAGCAAAATATCGTCCTCCAATATCGATAGGTCCGTAAAACGTTTCATACCATACTCCAGTGATGTCCCTATAATCAATTTTTGTCATATGCTCATTTTTAATGGAAATTGTGCTTATTTCTTGTGTTGTACCCTCTAGAATAGGTTGGATAGGAGGTTGCTTTGATGATTCTATAGATAGTATTGTTTCTTCACTTGCTAATAATGTGGTGTTATTAGAAACTGTTTTTATCCAATGCTTAGGGTATAAAAGTAAAAGTTGTGGAGATTCATAGAGACCTTTGTAATACGAAGACAAATACTCATCCAAAACACTTTTATATATATTCACATATACAGGTTTTGCATCTGCTTTTGTCCTGAGATTGAGGACATCCTGCCAGGTTGGCGGTAAATTATTCGTAAGCAGTGCGGTAACTTGTAGGTCAAGAAGGGGATTTTGAGGATCTTTTTCAAAGCTTTTTTCCAAGGAAATGCTATTTTTTTCTAATTCATTATGCGGAAAAAGCATTTTTCCAACAGGCATATATCCTTTTAGCCAACCACCTGATGTATAGCTGGCAATAAGAATCTCATTATAGTTTCCCAGATTTTTATATTGGACAACCTGATTTTCTCTTTCTCGCTCGCCAGAAATAAATCCAGATCCATATTCTCCGGATAGTCCTCCTCTTCTGGAAAGAAGTGAAAAAAAGCTGTAATCAAATAGAATAAGTCCGGTAAAAAAAGCAAGGCAGACAAGGATGCCTACTATACGAAGACGAAAATTCTTTAGAAGGTAATAAAGAGGATACACTAAAAAGAGCGCTAGAAAAGGAATGAAAAAAATGTAGTAATGCATAAGGGGCTCTATGCCAAGTATGTAGTAAAGAAATAGCATGCTTATGCAGATACTGGCAAAAAATCCATATAGCTTTTCTTTTTTCCAAAAAAGAAAAGCCCCAATAGGGATGAGAATATAAGCGAGATAGGTAATTTTACTAATAAGGTATGGCATATGATACTCAGATGCAAAAATTGCAAAATCATTACCTAGCTCGGTATGAAAATTTCCTATGGAAAGAATCTGCAAAGGACGTAAAAAAATTGCAAGGTCATGAAATGAAAATCTCGCAAAAAAACTAACGCTATTTTGACATGACGCACAATATGTTGTTACTTGGTAAAGAAAGTAGGGAATTGCTGGAATAATTCCAATAAGGATGCCAAGAATTAAGATTCTCCAAAATGGACGTTTTCTTTTTATAAGCAGTGTTACAAAAACACTTGCAGGTAGTAGGACAGCAAGCTGATGAATTTGCAACAACAGAAGACTGCTTATGCCAAATAATAGCCAATATCGCTTTTTTCCTTCTAAAATTTTGTACACACTAAAAAAGAAGGGAAAACTCATTGGTAGTAAAAAATCTTGAGCCCAAATTTTTCTTGAATAAAGAATTGCCCATGGAGAAAGGGCTATCATTGTAGACGCAAGGAATGCAATCAATTTCCCATGATATTTTGAAAAAAGTAAGAAATAGCCTCCAATTGCTGCAACGTTAATCACTGCAATAACAAAAGAAATTGTTGGGGGATAGGTTGAAAAAATAACAATGGGAAAGAGAAGGTAATTAAGAAGGGGAAAGTTGAGAATACCTGCGCTAGAGGCCAATGATGCAGGTGCAAATGGGTGGTGAAAAAGCGGACGGGTAGCAAGAAGAATATTTAATGCCTCATCTGATTTGAATTCTATATACTGTATGTAAAAGAGGCGAAAAACACCTGCAGAAATAAGAATAATTGCAAGCAAAAACCAACGATTTGTCGGTAATATAGATAAATTCATGGACTCCTCTCAGAGCATATAGTTTTTCTTAAAAAGAAACACTTTCCAATAGTATATCTTACGCTATAATAAAAGGATAGTGAAGACTACAATCTTACTTATTGGGATAGTGCTTCTAGCGGGTTTTTTAAGATTTTGGCAGCTTAGCACTCTCCCGCCATCACTCACATGGGACGAGGTTGCTTGGGGGTACAATGCATATTCGTTAGGAATTGATGGAAAAGATGAGTTTGGACGATTTCTTCCTTTAGATTATCTTGAATCATATGGTGACTATAAGCCTCCAATCTATGCATATCTAGAAGTACTTCCAATAAAAGTATTTGGATTAACTGAATTTGCTACACGCTTTTCCTCTGCTTTTTTTGGGACTCTCATGGTATTGGTAACATATTTCCTTACAAAACGTATTTTCTTTTCATCTAGTAAGAAGGAGTGGTATGGTCTTGCGGCAAGCTTATTTCTTGCTGTATCTCCTTGGCATATTATGCTTTCTCGGGCCGCCTTTGAGGCAAATATAGCAACATTTTTTATTGCAGTAGGCGTCTGGCTTTATGTGTCTTGGATACAAGATAAAAAATCAATTTTTCTTTTTCTTTCTTTAACATCTTTTATACTCTCAATGTATACATTCAATAGTGCCCGTATTGTTGCGCCACTTTTAGTAATGCTTCTTGCCTTTTCATTTTGGAAGCAAATCTTGCATTATAAAAAACTCGTTGGTATTGCTAGCCTTATTGGTGTAATCCTCCTTATACCTGCCATACATTTTTTTCTTTCTCCCCAGTCAAAGCTTCGATATAACGAGGTAAATATTTTTTCTGATGTTGGACTTGTAAAACAGTCCAATCAGGAAATTGCCAATGATAAAAATGCAGTGTGGTCAAAAGTAATTCACAATAGAAGGCTTATTTATAGTATTGCATACATACAACACTATTTAGACAATCTTAACCCTTCATTTCTCTTTATCTCAGGAGATGGAAATCCAAAATTTTCAACACGAGATGTTGGGCAGTTGTATCTTCTTGATATACCACTACTTATTGTGAGTATTTTATTTCTTTTTCGAAAAAGAATTGATTACTGGTGGATTGTTCCTGTTTGGTTACTCTTGGCAATTATTCCCGCAGGTGTTGCTAGGGAGACGCCACATGCCTTGCGTACAGAAGGAGCTTTGCCTACTTGGCAAATACTAAGTGCAGTTGGGCTTGTCGAAATATCCTTTTTCTTTAAAAAACAGAGAAAGATTGTGTTATCTGTATTTTTAGGATTATTTACCCTGTCTGTTTTTTACTTCCTTCATGGATATTATGCTCATTATTCGAGAGAATTTTCTGGAGAATGGCAAGATGGATATAAAGATGCACTACTCTATGCAAAAACACACGACAACGAGTATGCACACGTGGTTTTTACTTCTGCACTTGGCAGACCATACATGTATACTCTTTTCTATGAAAAAATTAATCCCACTACATTTAGAGCGACAAGTACAATAACAAGAGATGCATTTGGATTTGTGAATGTTGAGAAAGTAGGGAAATACAATTTTCCTAAAGAGATTGTTGCAATGAAGAATACGCTGTACATTGTTAGCCCATCTGAATTACCAGAGCATGCAATTGTCCTTAAGAAATTTCTTTTACAAAATGGTCAACCATCGCTGGTTGCATATACACTATGAAAAAATTTCAAATTTCAAATTTCAAATTTCAAATAACAAAAACATATTTTCTCGTAATACTTTTAATTATTGTAACTTCTGCTCTGCGTCTATTTCTGGTTGGGCATGTGCCTCCTTCGCCAGATTGGGATGAAGCAGCCCTGGGATACAATGCTTACTCTATTTTGCACACGGGAAGAGACGAATATGGTCAATTTATGCCAATAGTGCTTCGATCATTTGATGATTACAAACCCGCGCTCTATAGCTATCTTATTATTCCATCCCTTTTTATTTTTGGACTCAGTATAGAGGCGGTGAGAATGCCGTCAATTCTTTTTGGTATAACAACTGTGGTTGTTGTTTATTTTTTATGCAGGGACCTATTCCATAATAATAAATTATCTTTCCTTATTGCGCTTCTCTTAGCGCTTTCACCCTGGCATATACAATTTTCAAGAATTGGATTTGAATCTAATGTTGGTTTATCTCTTAATATTATTGGAGCATATTTTTTTCTCAAAGGAATGCAGAAGTACTACCTATTGCCTTTGTCCGTAATTGCTTTTGTCGCGTCGTTATATGTATATCAAAGTGAAAAAGTTTTTGTTCCACTTTTCGTCTGCCTTCTTATTTTTATTTCTTTTAACAATATAAAGAAGGTTTCAAAAAAGTATCTTTTCTCTTCTATTCTTGTTGGACTTATTCTTGTTATGCCATTAGGATTTTATTTAGCAACTAATACCAATGCGCTGGCCCGTGCAAAAGGTGTTTCTGTATTTTCCGATACGAGCAATTCGACACAAACAAGCCTGAGAGTCAGACAAGACAAAGAGAATCATGATTATGTAGGCCTACTCATTGATAATAGGCGCGTTATATATGGAAAGGAGATTATTGCAAATTACCTAACGCATTTTGACCTGCGGTGGCTTTTTCTTAATGGGGATGTGAGTAGACACCACGCACCATTTATGGGATTGTTGTATCTTTGGGAATTACCATTTCTGCTTATTGGTATATA
Organism: Candidatus Eiseniibacteriota bacterium; assembly: GCA_035631115.1. Lineage (GTDB taxonomy): Bacteria > Patescibacteriota > Microgenomatia > Levybacterales > UBA12049 > DASQJJ01. Next base: position 64,331 of record DASQJJ010000006.1, on the reverse strand, counting down.
TTGTTTTCTTTTTTCAAAATATTCCCTTAACACAAAGATTTTTATATTTGGGTGGTTTTTACTTGCTCCACTTCCTGCATCAGTTACAACAGGAGTTCCTCATGCGGTACGAACTCTTAATTTTCTTCCCACTTTCCAAATATTTATCGCATTTGGAGTCTTTACTGTTTTTGAAAAGTTACTAAGAAGTACATACCACATAGCAAAAATACAAATTAAATATTTAGTCATTCTTTTTTCATTTTGCATTTTTCTTTTTAATTTTATATATTTCCTGGACCAATATTTTGTTCAACAAAATTACTATAATTCGCTAGATTGGCAGTATGGGTATCAGGAAGCAATAGCAACTATTTCGAAATTACCTGCTAAGCACGTTATTGTTTCCAATCAGCCACCACTAGATCAGTCGTACATGTTTTTCTTATTTTACTTGCGTTATGACCCAAACTTATATCAAAAAGAAACACGCTTTGCATCTGGCGGATTTCGAGAAAATCACTCTTTCGGAAAATATGAATTCCGCCCAATCAACTGGAAAGACGAAAAGAAAGATTCAAATATTCTTTATGTTGGTAGACCAAGTGATTTTTCGGAGAGTACTACAGCACTTAAGAGGATAGAGTACCTTAACAATGAGGGAGCTATAGAAATTGTAAGAGGTGAGTAATATGGTAAGAAAAATACTTTTTGTTTTTATTATACTTTTGGCAATTGCTCTTCGATTTTCATTTCTGTCATTAATTCCGCCGAGCGCATCTCTAGATGAAGCGACTATTGGTTGGAATGCATACTCAATTCTCCATACTGGAAGAGATGAGTATGGATACTTCCTGCCCATACTTCTTCGTGCATATGATGATTATAGACCTGCATTGTATGTGTACACGGTAATTCCTTTCGTAAAAATATTTGGTCTTCAGGTTCTGTCTGTAAGACTTCCTTCTGTAATTATGTCTATTGCAACAGTTATTATGACATATTTTCTTACTAAGAATCTTTTAGTAACTCACAAAAAAAAGGAATACATTGCACTGCTTGCTATGTTTCTTTTAGCAATTTCCCCATGGCATATATATCTATCAAGACTTGGTCACGAAGTAAATTTGGGATTAACCTTAGTTGTAGTAGCACTCCTTCTTTTCACCTCTTTTTTAAGGAGTAAAAATCCATGGACTCTCATGGGATCTTTTCTTTTTTTTGGGTTAACCTTTTACGGATATCAAAGTGAAAAGGTATTCACTCCATGCATTCTTTTTGTGCTTATTATTCTTTTTTGGAAAAATATTCTGGAAGTAAAAAAACATGCACTTGTAGGATTTGCATTATTCATACTTATTAGTATTCCAATGGTTGTTGTTTCATTGTCTCCAGGTGGACTTATCCGTCTAAAAGGAACATCAGTTTTTACCGATAATCCACGGTACGCACAATCAGCAAAAGATATCTTATATGCAAAGCAACATAATAACTACATAGGTGAAATACTTAATAATAGAAGAGTTATCACTGGGGAAATTTTCATTCAAAACTATCTTTCTCACTTTAGTCTTCCTTGGCTTTTTGGTAATTCTGGAGATGAGCAGTTTAAAGCGCCTAATACTGGACTTCTTTACGTATGGGAGGCGCCATTTCTTTTCATAGGAATCTTCCTGCTTTTTCTTTCGAAAAGCATTAATAAGAAAGTTACCGTACTTCTTCTTGCATGGACAGGGATAGACTTTTTGGCACCTGGTCTTACGACACAAGCTCCGCACGCAATGAGAGCATACACGCTTCTTCCTGTGCCTCAAATTATTACTGCATTAGGTATTAATATGAGTTTGTCATTTTTACAAAAACATAGCAGGCCAGTATATTTTGGTTTTGTACTGCTTTTCTCAGTTGTCGTACTGAGTGGGTTATATCAATTCATCGTAAACTATTTTGTAGTATTCCCCATAAGACAATCAGAGTCATTTCAGTATGCGTTAAGTAAGGCAATGACGTATGTTGTAAAAGAAAAAAACGCATACCAATATGTAGACATAACAAATAGAAATAATGGATATCAGTCATATATGCTCTACCTCTTTAATAGTATGTATGATCCAGCAAGGTACATAAAAAATGGTGGTACAAAATCAGGTGGATTTCAAGAAACGCATGTTATTGATACCATATACTTTCATATGATTGGTCCCAATCCAACAAAAAAAGACACATTGTATGTTACCAATACAAAAAGGAAAAATACTATAATTAAGGAAGTCTTTTATAGTCTTGATGGACAACCATCACTGTATGCATGGACAATAAGGGAGTAATACATATGATTTCAAGAATATCTGTACTAATAGTTTTGCTTTTTGGACTACTTGCTATTGTGGACTTATTGCATCCAGGATTTGCTGTTACCCATGATGGGCAGGATCACATTGCCAGAATAGCAAATTTTTATCAGAATTTATCTGAAGGAATACTTATCCCCAGATGGGCAGAAAATTTAAATTGGGGATATGGGCATCCCATTCTTGAATTCTTGTATCCATTCCCTTCATATGTTGCGTCCCTCCTCCATTTCTTTGGGTTTTCATTTGTGGAAAGCACAAAGCTTGTCTTTGCAATCGCAATGATTGCATCTGGCGTAGGAATGTATCTGTTTGCCCAAAAACAATGGGGATACACATCTGGTATTGTTTCGGGAATATTATATATGTACGCACCCTATCGTTTTGTTGATTTATACGTACGCGGAGATATTGGTGAGCATGTTGCTTTTGTCTTTATTCCACTTGCTCTACTGGGAATGTATCTTGTTTTTGAAAAGAAGACGCTATCTAGATTCATCTTTGCATCGATTTCCGTAGCGCTACTTATTTTGTCTCATAATGCAATTGCCCTTATGGTAACGCCCTTACTAATTATATATATGCTTTATCTCATCTGGCTTGATACGTGGAAAAGAAAAACAATGATATGGTTATTTGGTAGTATTTTTTTTGGATTTCTTTTGAGCAGTTTCTTCTGGGTTCCGGCTCTTCTAGAAGGTCAATATACACTTCGGAATATTGTAACAAAAGGAGAATACGCAAGTAGATTTGTTGATTTTTCGCAGCTTTTCTATGGGAAATGGAGCTATGGTACGCCAAGCATGCAACTTGGCATTGTGTACTGGATTGTACTTGTTGCAAGTATAGTATTGCTACTCAGGTTTTGGAAAAAAGAAAAAGTAAAAAGAGTTTTTCTCGGAGGGCTTATTCTATATACTGCTGCAGCAATTTTTCTTATGCTTCCATATGCTCAATTTATTTGGCAAAAAGTAATGCTCCTGCAAAACTTTCAATTTCCATGGAGATTTTTGGCGGTTCCAGTTGTTACTATTTCTCTTCTTGGAGGATTTTGTGTAGCACAAATATCCGGAGTAAAAAAATATGTTGTTGTAGTATCTCTCTGTTGTATTCTGCTCTTCTTAAGTAGAGAGTATTTTCATGCAAAATCTTATGCAGAAAAGCCTGAATCATTTTTTACAGGTATATACAATAGCACAACAGATACAGGAGAAAGTGCTCCAGTATGGTCTGTGCGATTTATGCTAGGAAGATTTGACAAGCCCTTAGAGCCAATATCAGGGAATGCACTCGTCACACAAGAGAAACGTTTTGTCACAATGCATTCCTACATTGTTTCCTCTCAGGGAGAAAGTAGACTTTTAGAAAATACATTGTATTTTCCTGGGTGGAGGGTAACAGTGGATGGAAAACAAGTTGGCGTAGAGTTTCAGGACCCAATGTATCGAGGACTAATGACATTTCTTGTTCCAGATGGGACACACACGGTATCTGTAGCTTATCAGGAGTCCAAATTTCGGTTGTTTGGAGATATTCTTTCTCTTATTGGTATTGGTGGATTATTGTTTTTGTTTCTATTAAAAAGATTTTCCAAGTAAATATGAAAAAACAAACAGTCTCTGTAGTACTTGCCACATTTAACGAAGAAAAGAATTTGTCTGATTGTCTTGAATCAGTACAAAATTTTGCAGACGAAATAATTATCGTTGACGGATCATCTACGGATAATACCGTTGAAATTGCAAAAAAATTCGGGGCAAAAGTAACAATTACCGAGAATAATCCAATGTTTCATGTTAATAAGCAAAAGGCAATAGATATGGCAACAAAAGATTGGATTTTGCAACTTGATGCAGACGAACGCGTAACACCTCAGCTTGCAAAAGAAATTGGAGAAAAAATTGAGAATTCAGACATGGTAGGGTATTGGATTCCTCGAAAGAATTGGTTTTTGGGAAGATTTCTTATGAAAGGTGGAGTGTATCCAGATTACACGCTACGCCTGTATAAGAATGGGTTGGGAAAACTGCCGCAAAAGGACGTGCATGAGCAAGCTGTTGTTAATGGCAAAACAGGATATCTGCGCGAGCCACTTATTCATATTGCAGACCCGTCATTTAAAAGGTATTTGCTTCGATTTAATCGATATACTGATTTTATCGCAAATCAGTACAAGGACAAAAATTTATCCAAAGATCCTGTTACTATGCTAGAATATATGGTAGGAAAACCTATTTTTTGGTTTTTCTGGACAACAATACGACACAAAGCAATACTTGATGGATGGCAGGGAGTTATTTTTTCCTTCTTTTCGTCTATTCGATTTGCTGTTAGTTATAAAAAATACCTAAAAAAATCATGAAAAAGATACTAGTAACAGGCGGTGCAGGATATATAGGAAGCGTTACGGTAAAAAGACTTCTTGAAAAGGGGATGGAGGTAGTTGTTTTTGACAATCTTATCCAAGGACATAAAGAAGTCGTTTCCTGTCCTCTAATTGTAGGAGATCTCTTGCATCCTGAGGATTTGTCTCAGCTGGATTCGTACGATTTTGATGGTGTTATTCATTTTGCAGCTCACCTAAGCGTGGCAGAGTCCATGAAAGACCCTGCCAAGTACTTCCAAAACAACTTGCAAGGCGGACTTAATCTCCTTGAATATATGAAGAAAAGAAATATCAAACACATTGTTTTCTCCTCCACAGCTGCAATTTTTGGAATGCCAGAGAGTACGCCTATTAAAGAAGACGACAAAAAAAATCCTGTAAATGTGTATGGAGAGTCAAAGTTAATGTTTGAGACAATCTTAGAATGGTACGACAGAATATTAGACATAAAATTCATTGCTCTTCGCTATTTCAATGCAGCAGGAGCATCCCTGGATGGTAGTATTGGGGAAAATCATATGCCAGAGACGCATATTATTCCTGTTGCAATAAAAAAAGCACAGGAAGGAAAGCCATTTTCTCTCTTTGGCACAGACTATCCAACAAAAGATGGGACGTGTGTACGAGATTATATCCATGTAGAAGATTTAGCAACTGCTCATATCCTGGCAATTGAGTACCTTGAGAAATCTAATGCATCAAATGCATTTAATCTCGGTACGAATAAAGGATATTCCAACAAAGAGGTAGTAGAAATGGTAAAAAAAATAACCGGTCTCAATATAGACATGATACAAGAGCACAGAAGACCAGGGGATCCTGCAGTGCTTCTTGCAGATAATAGTAAGGCAAAAGAAGTAATGGGATGGAATCCCCAACATTCAGATTTGGAGACAATTGTTAAGACTGCGTGGGAGTTTTATAGCAAAGAAAACCTATGAAGGTTGCAATAGATGTTTCTCCACTTTCCTCGGGGCATGCAATTCGAGGCGTTGGATTTTATGTAAAAAATCTCTTAAATTCGCTTAAAAAATATCATCCTGAAAACGATTATTTTGAATTTATCAATCAAAAGACAATTCCTCGGGACGTAGATATTATCCACTATCCATACTTCGATCCTTTCTCCCTAACGCTTCCACTAAATGAAAAAAGAAAAACAGTTGTTACAGTGCACGATGTTACACCTTTACTTTTTCCCAACCTTTTCCCAATTGGTCCAAAAGGAAAATTTATATGGTTTTTGCAAAAAAGATCTTTACGAAAGATTGGAAATATTATTACCGACTCAAAATCTTCCAAAAAAGATATAGAAACACTCTTGCACATCAAGCCAGAAAGAATAGACAGTATTTACCTTGCAGCAGATGAACATTTTTACAAGATGCAGGATACAGAGTACAAGACACAAGTTAAAAATAAATATAAATTGCCAGATTCATTTGTGTTGTATGTGGGAGACGCAACTCCGAATAAGAATTTGCCTACTCTCGTTAAGGCAGTTTTGCGGACAACTATTCCCCTTGTTATGGTAGGTAAATCTCTTGTAGATGAATCTGTAGATGTTTCAAATAAATGGGCGAAGGATATTAAGGAAGTTAGAGCGTTGCAAAAAGCAAATAGTCAACAAATCCGATTTTTGGGGTTTGTTGATGATGAGGATTTAATTGCATTATACAATTTGGCAAGTGTATTTGTTATGCCTTCGTTGTATGAAGGATTTGGGTTGCCTATTCTAGAGGCTATGCAGAGTGGATGTCCGGTTATTACCAGTAGTAAAGGATCTCTAAGAGAGGTTGCGGGAGACAGCGCATATATCGTAGACTCTTATGATGTGTCTGCTATGGCCCAAGCAATTCAGAAAGTGATTGGTGATAGGCAGCTTGCAAAAAAATTGTCCCAGAAGGGATTGTTGCAAGCAAAAAAATTCTCATGGGAAAAAACAGCAAATCAGACAGTAGACGTATATAAAAAAGTTACCCAAAATGAAAGATAAATTGCTTCAGCTAACAACCAAAGTAGTAAGGCATGAACTTGTTTCTGAAAGTTCTTTTCTTTTTCTTGGCACAACAGCAGCAAATATTTGCGCATTTGCTTTAAGTGTTTTTTTACCAAGACATCTGTCACGTGGTAGTTATGCAGATATTGCAGTGCTTCTTACTCTCATTACATGGGTAAGTATGCCAGCACAAGCTTTTATTCCTACGATTGTGCAATTTGCCACAAGATATTTTTCCAAAAAGCAAAAAGAATATGCTGCAGAACTTTTTTGGCAGTCTAACCTAAAGATAGGGATAATTGCTATTACTCTTTTTGCAGGTTTTGTTATTTTCTCTCCGTTTATTGGAAGTTTCCTTCACATAAAAAATATGTTTGAAATCATTCTTGCCGGAGCAGTTATTGCAGGAGTATATATGAGTAATACAAATATTGCCTTTTTACAGAGTTTACTGGAGTTTAAATTTCTTTCCCTCACAACAAGCTTGGGTGGTATTACAAAATTATTCATAGGAGTTGTCGTTATACTTTTAGGTTTTGGATTGGACGGTATTTTATTTGGATATTTTCTCAGTTTTCTTATTCCATTTCTTTTAACATTTATTCCATTAAGACATCTATTTATTAGGCAAGCAAAAACAACAATTCATACGAAAGAAATTCTCACATACGGTTTCCCAACGGCAGTTGCCGTATTTTCTCTTTTTTCATTTACCTCAACAGACGCTCTTTTAGTAAAGCATTTTCTTCCTTCAGCAGATGCAGCGCTCTATAGTGGATTATCGGTACTTGGAAGAATTATTTTTTACTTTTCAGCTCCCATTGGAAGCGTTATGTTTCCACTTGTTATTAAACGTATTCATGAAAAAAGAAATGCTCAGGGACTCTTATATGCATCATTTTTACTTGTTTTAGTTCCTTCACTCCTTCTTTCATTAGTATATTTTCTATTTCCTGAAGCAATTATTGGTTTTGTGCTTGGGAAACAGTACATATCAGGAGCACCTCTTCTTGGTTGGTTTGGTCTCTATCTTTGCATTTTCAGTCTTCTCAATATACTTATCAATTTTCTCCTTTCCATAAAAAAGACTGCTGTCTCCTATATTGCACTAGGAGGGGCTTGTATCCAGGCAATAGGTATTACGCTTTTCCACGCAACCATAAGACAGGTTGTTACCTTTTCTCTTATTCTCAGCCTTGTGCTCTTTGTAGTGCTTTTGCTATATTACATGAATGAGTATGGACCGCAAAAACAAAAAAATTAATTCATTTCTTTCTCTCATTATTCCATCATACAAGCAAGAAAAAACAATAATTAGAGACATTGAATCGATAAAAAAAGTTATAGACTCCTTTAATAATCCATACGAGATAATTGTTGTTATAGATGGTCATCTGGATAATACAGAAACTATTCTTAAGCAGAAAAAAATTCCTCATGTAAAGGTTGTTGGATACAAGCACAATTATGGGAAAGGATATGCTGTGCGGTATGGAATGGCAAATTCTAAAGGAAGCATGATCGCATTTTTAGATGCTGGAATGGATTTAAACCCAAAAGGACTGAAGCTTCTCTCAGATATAATGATAAAAAATAACGCAGACATTGTTATTGGGTCTAAATTGCATCCTTTATCTAAGGTTAAATATCCTTGGCAAAGAAAAGTTTTGTCTTGGGGATATAGAAGTCTTGTAAAGTTGTTGTTTGGTCTTTCCCTTTCCGATACGCAAGTGGGACTAAAACTTTTTAAAAGGGATGTTTTGGAAGATGTACTACCGAGACTATTAGTTAAAAGATACGCATTTGATATAGAAATTCTCTCTGTTGCATATCATTTAGGATACAAAAAAATTTATGAAGCACCAATTGAGTTAACATTTGGACAGTGGTCTTCAATAACATCAAAAAACTTCTTAGATACAATTGGGAAGATGTTATGGGACACAATGGCGGTTTTTTATCGATTAAGAATTCTCAGGTATTATGACGACTCCGCTCAGCGAAAATGGCGATACGATCCTGAGCTTAACTTCAGAGTAAATGTTGTTTAGCATATGAATATTCTTCTTCTCAACTGGAGAGATCCCAAGAATCCAAAGGCAGGCGGTGCAGAAATAGTGACTCTTCAGCATGCAAAAGCGTGGGTACAGGCAGGATATCACGTTTGGTGGCTTGCATCTTCTTTTAAAAAAGCTTTAAGAGAAGAAAAAATTGACGGAATTACTGTCGTGAGAAGAGGGAATAGTGTGACTATTTTCTTTTGGGCAGTATTTTTCTATTTTTTTTCTGGAATCACATTCAACCTGGTTATTGATGAGGCACATGGTATCCCATTCTTTACTCCATTATTTGTAAGAAGGCCAAAAATATTTTTTATACATGAGATAGCGAGCGAAATTTGGGACTATATGTATCCTTTTCCCATAAACGTTATTGGGAGATTTCTTGAAACATTTTACATTCCTTTTTATAAAAATATACCGTTATGGACAGATGCACCTTCGACAGTTAATGAATTAATAAAATATGGATTTAAAATTAAAAATTGTCTTGCAATACCTTGTCCTATGATACCTACTCATCAAAAAAAAGAATTACAAAAAGAAAAAAACAAAACTTTCATTTTTGTGAGTCGTGTTGTCAGAATGAAAGGCGTAGAGGAAGTTATTAAGGCATTTGGGTTTATTCACAGAGAAGATATAGATGCAAAACTTTGGATTGTTGGAAAGGGTGAAAAAGACTACATAAAAAAGTTACAGCAAATGACAAGAGAATATGGAATAGAAAAATGTACAACATTTTTTGGAGCTGTTTCAGAGAATGAAAAATTTTCACTTCTTGGCAGAGCACATATTTTACTTCACGCTTCGGTAAAAGAAGGATGGGGCCTCGTTGTTATAGAAGCAGCAAGTCAAAACACCCCATCAGTTGTCTATAATGTTGCGGGACTTCGAGATAGTGTCAAAAATAATATAACAGGTATTGTTTTGTCGACGAATTCTCCGTATGAAATGGCTAGAGAGTCGCTTCTTCTTGTAGAAGATAAAAAAAAGTATAAAACTTTTCAACAGAATGCATTCCAATGGGCAACAAGCTTAACATGGAAGAATGCAACGATGAAAAGCATTCAATTAATTAAGGAGGTAACAAGCCGTGGATAAATTTTTTAAAAAATGGCAGTATGTCGTTTTATTAGGTATTTTGCTTCTTGGATTTTTGCTACGAAGTAACAATTTATATGAATGGCCTCGGCTTGGAGCAACATTTGATGAATATGCATGGGCATGGCAGGGAGTGAGTCTTATTCAGCATCATGTGCCTACTTCGTGGTCTCCACACCCGCAATACACTCATGCAAAAGATATTACCTATCAACATACACATTTCCGCCTTGTCACGCCGTACCTAGAGCATCCACCTTTGTTTGGCTTGGTGGTTGGCGGGTATGCGATTTTGAGTGGGGTGAAAGATATGTTTCATGTAGACCTTGTTCATATTCGAGGATTATCTTTACTACTGGGTGTGTTGAGCATAGGAATCCTTTTCCTTTTTGTAAAAGATATGTATGGAGAAAGGACTGCATTACTCTCATCATTTTTGTATGCAATTATTCCATCCGTTGTTGTTGGATCTCGGTTAGTTGAAAATGAGAATTTTTTTATACCTTTTTTTCTTTTTACTTTATTTCTTGTTGCAAAATATATAAAAAATAAGAATGTTTGGTTTCGCAATTGGGCTGCAATTTTGTGTGGATTACTACTTCTAGCAAAAGTGCCTTGGGGGGCGGCAACGCTTGCTATTGTTTTACTTTTTCTTTTCTTTCGAAAATATAGAGATATCTGGGTTTTTCTTGCAATTGTACTAACAATTTTTTCAATATTTTTTATGTATGGAATATATTTTGACAAAGAATTATTTTTTAATCTATGGAAATTACAGCTAAATAGATATGATATTTCCTTTAACAGCATGTTTGCTTTATTTACTTATCCAGTCTTAACAGACAGACTTTTTACGGATGGATGGATATACTTTGGATGGATATCGTTTTTTATTGTAGCAGTTAAGGACTTTCGAAAACATATCTTTGTATTATTTCCGCTTCTTGCGTACTTTGCAATTTTTGTTTATGCAATACCAAATGAGCCAGGTCATGGATGGTATCGATATCCTTTTTATCCATTCCTTGTTGTTTCCCTGGCTCTTTTTATAAAGGAATACTTTAATAAGAATTATCTACTAACATTTTTCTTCCTTCTTTTTACAGGACTTTCTATGCTCAACACATCTTGGGCGCAAGTTTTGGGATTTTCCTTTTTCGTTTTCCGTTTTTTTCTTGTACTCTCTGGAATAACGCTTTTTCCACTATTTTTTTCCAAAACACAAAAGCTTGCTTTCGTTTTTTCGTATATAAATTTTGGATGGATTCTTCTTCTTACTTTATGGTCAACACTGCTTTACAACGAGCAATAAATGTATAAGAGCAGAAAGCTTATTGTAAGTCTACTAATCCTATGATAGGATAGTTCAATTCGACACACTAAGATGCATATATGAAAAATCCTCTTGTTACAATATCTATTCCCACTTACAACAGTGAAGCATTCTTGCCCAAATGTCTCCAGGCAATTAAAGACCAATCATATAAACATGTAGAAATAAACATTATTGATGGAGGTTCGTCAGACAAAACTATTGCTGTTGCCCAAAAATTTGGCGTTAAAAATATACTGGTTAGTAAGGGCTCACTCATGAGAGCAAGATTTGAAGGTGCTAAAAAATCTCATGGAACTTTCGTACTCATTCTAGACAGTGATCAAATTTTAGGAAAAGAAACAATAAAAAAGTGTATTAATGAAATTGCACAAAAAAAAGACATGGTAGCATTAGGGGAAGATGTCTACAGTAAAAAAACACTTCTTGAAAAACTTTTTTATTTGGACAGGCAGTTGGTTGATAAAGCAAATGATTTAGATCCTTATACAAGCGTGATACTTCCCAGATTTTTTAAAAAGTCCCTTATCTTGAAGGCATACCAACGAGTTCCGTCCAGGTCCATAGATAAAGCAAGTCTGCAAGATCATGCGATTTTATACCTTGAAGCATGGAAAATAAGTAAACGTGTCGGGTATATTAAAAACGCAGTAAAACATATGGAACCAGGAACATGGAGTGAGCTTTGGAGAAAATTCTACCGCTGGGGATACCTTAGCGTTAACGTAGATAGTACTGGTTATGATGAATTTTTTAGAAAAAGGACAATGCGGTTTCGAAGAGGTTTATTTAGGAAGGACTTAATAAAACAAAGCATTGGATCAATGGTTTTGTTATCTTTGAAGGAAATTCCTTTTGCATCGGGTATTATTTCTGGTAAGATCAACAGATTCCTGAGAAAACATAAATAATAGTATGAAAAAGAAATTTAATTACGAAGATGTCTTTATGGGAGTTCCGGATTTAAAAAAAGGTTTCAAAAGAAGCTTTGTTGATGACTATCGATTAAAAAGACTTACGGACTTTCTTAAAATGCGAAAAGGCAAACTTCTTGATATTGGTAGTGGTGGGGGCATAACAACAGAAAGTTTTTCTTATTACTACCCTGGAATAAAAATATATGGGTGTGATGTGAGTAAGCAAGCTATTACTTACGCAAAAAAATTAGGCAGTGGAAAAGTGACGTATGCAGTTATTCGCAACAAAAAGTTACCTTATAAAAATAATACATTCGATGCAATAACGTGCATGGATGTTTTAGAACATATTCCCGATGTTGATTTTTTTATGAAAGAAGTAAAGAGGATTCTTAAAAAGAATGGGAAATTTTTTCTATTGGTTCCTACAGAAGGTCAACAATTTACACATACATGGTTTTGGCAAAAAATTGGTATTGGAAAAACAATGACTTTTAGACGTTATGGACATATTCATCCTGAATTTACCCATGAGTATATAGCAGAATTACTTAAAAAATACAATTTTAAAATTTCCAAAAGAGCGTATTCCGAGCATGCACTTTTTCAGTTAATTACTCTTTTCACATATTTTTTTCCTATGGAAGTTATGGAATTTTTCTTAGGAAAAAAAGCAAATAAGTATTCTGACAGAGAGGTTGTAAAAGCAAATTTACAAGGGAAAAAAGATTTTGACATATTGATGCAATTTAGAAACTTCTGGTGGTTTATTATTAATAACACGAGGAGAATGACGTTGTGGGAGCTTGATTTACTCAAGGGTATTCCAATGACAGCATGGAAAAGTATCACGCTTTCCACAAATATCAAATGATCTAACTGCATGAATATTCTTATTTTCAACTGGAGAGATATAAAAAGTAGTTGGGCAGGAGGAGGAGAGATATACGTCCACGAGCTGGCAAAAAGATGGTTAAAAAAAGGTAATACAGTCACACTTTTTTGTGCCAATGATCCTGAAAAAAAACTTCCCAAAGAAGAGGTAATTGATGGAGTCAGGATTGTAAGAAAAGGCGGAAGATTTTCAGTCTATTTTTGGGCACCATTTATGTATCTAACTAAGCTCAATAAAAATACGGATTTTGTAGTAGATATCGAAAATGGCGTACCTTTTTTTACTCCTCTTTTTTCGTTAAAGAAGAAAATTGTACTTGTGTACCATGTACACGGTAAACAATTTTTTTATGAGCTTCCATTTCCACTAAATATAATAGGATTCTTGATTGAGAAATTTATCTTTCCCGTTCTTTATTTTAACACTGAAGTTATGGCAATCTCTCAAAGCACAAAAGGTAAATTAATAGAAATTGGTTTTTCTAAAAATAAAATTTCGATTGTTGAGCCAGGAGTCATGAAAGCATCACCAGCTTTTCTTAAGAAAACTGCAAAATATAGCCACCCTACAATAATTTATTTAGGAAGAATAAAAAAATATAAAAGACTGGATATTCTAGTGAATGCATTCCCAGAAATTATAAAGCGTATTCCAAAAATTAGAATTTTATTGGCTGGATGGGGAACAGAGGCGCCATTTATTAGCGACTTAATTATGAAAAATGGATTTAAAAGAAACATTCATATTTTAGGGCCAATTTCCGAGAAAGAAAAAAGGATATTTCTTAGAAAGTCATGGATGATTGTCAATCCGTCTCTTAATGAAGGGTGGGGAATTTCAATAATAGAAGCCAACTCATATGGAACACCTGCGGTTGCATTTAAAGTTCCAGGACTTTCGGATGCAATTAAAAATAACAAAACTGGTTTTCTTGCTGCAAGCAACGAAGACTTCATCGACAAAATAGAACAAATACTCAAAAACCAAAAACTAAGGAAAAAAATGGAAAAAGAAAGCCTACTATGGGCAGATTCTCTGACCTGGGATAAAGCTGCAAAAAATAGCCTAAGTATAATTAAAAATAATTTTCTTTCATCATAAAGTGTGATAGTATTCAACCTATGAATAAAATGCCAATTGTATCCATTTCTATTTCTACCCTTAATTCTGCAAAAACAATTACAAAAACTTTTGAATCTTTAGAAAAGCAAACATACAAAAGAATTGAGGTTCTTGTTGGGGATGGGGGAAGTACAGATGATACAATAAAAATTGCCAAAAAATATAATGCAATAATTTGTTATGGAAAAGAACTAGGTAGAGCACGTTATGTGGTGGTTAAAAAAGCAAAAGGGAAATATGTTATGACACTTGATTCAGATCAATGGATTGGAAAAACGGTTATTGAAAGAGCGGTTAAAAAAATGGAAAAAGAAAAATACGATGGACTTATCTTTCATGAGGAATCTGTCTCGGGGAAAAATACACTTATTAAAAGACTTCTTGCTAACGACAGATGGGTTGTTGTCTCAGGCCATGATAATAATCCGTTCCTTGGTGCAGAAATTCCCAGAATGTACAAAAGAGAAGATTTATTACGCTTCAAATGGCCTAAGACCCTTTCTATTTTAGATGACGCGGTATTGTATGGAAAAAATCATTCAAAGTTAAAATTTATTGGGCGACTCGAAGGGGAAGGGATAAAACACAAAGAAGTTGATGATTTTTGGGTATTTTTTAAAAAATTTATGAGATACGGTAAGTTGTATGGAGGAACTCTTAAGGTATCAACACAAACAACCATTTTACACAGCTTACCACGAAGAAGTTACTTTCGATGGGAAGTGATAAAAAGACCAGACGTCTTTTTTGGAGGAATACTCTTGTATGTTCTCAAGACGATTGCTGTGATTACCGGTATGCTTTTCTATAAATTTTATCCTAAAAATGCAATATGAGAAAAACACCATATAAAATAACTATCAAACCGTTATACGAGAAAAACAATGGTATGTATGTTATGGATATAACAGATGTACCATTCAAATCTCCTTATACATGGATTGAGAAAATTTCTATGAGCTTACCTTCTGGAGTTATTGCGGGCAATCATAGCCATAAGCATTCAGAGGCTTTCCTTGCAATGACCCCTGGTCTTGTTTTATATTGGATGGATAAGAAAAAAAAGGTACATTCAATGAATATGTTTGTAGAGGGAAAACATTTTTTTATAATTTTACCCTCAAACGTACCTCATGCAGTGAAAAATTTAGCAAATCATGTTGGAATAATGGTTAAGTTTGCAAATGAGCCTCCTGGAGTAATGAAGCGATATACACTTATATGACGAAAAAAGTATTAATTACTGGTTCGGCTGGGCTTATTGGATCTGAGGCAACAAAGTTTTTTGCTAAAAAAGGTTTTGAAATTCATGGGATAGATAATAATATGAGGGCATATTATTTTGGAGAAGAAGCAAGCACTGATTGGTCAAGAAAAAATCTCAAAAAGTCTCTTAAAGACCAATATAATCATTATGCTGTTGACATAAGGGACAATGAAGGGCTAAGAAAAATATTTAAGAAAACAAAGTTTGACTTGATTATTCACGCAGCTGCGCAACCTTCTCACGATTGGGCTGCCAAAGAGCCATTAACAGATTTTGGGGTAAATGCTCTCGGGACTCTTCATATGCTTGAGCATTATCGCAATTACTCGCCTGATGCAGTATTTATTTTTACTTCAACAAATAAAGTCTACGGGGATAGACCAAATACCCTTCCTCTTATAGAGTTGGAAAAAAGATTTGAGCTTCCAAAAGGTCATGAGTATTACAAAGGGATTGATGAAAATATGAGTATTGATAATTCTAAGCATAGTATTTTTGGTGCATCCAAGGTGGCAGCGGATATTATGGTGCAGGAGTATGGAAAATATTTTGGTCTCCATACCGCTGTGTTTCGCGGAGGGTGTCTTACCGGCCCCGCACACAGTGGGACACAATTACATGGGTTTCTCGCATACCTTATTAAATGCGTTGCCACAGGTACACCCTACACCATTTTTGGGTATAAAGGAAAGCAAGTGCGAGACAATATTCATTCGTATGATTTGGTGAATGCTTTCTACCATGTCTATAAAAAGCCACGATCTGGTGAAGTGTATAATATAGGTGGGTCGAGACACTCAAATACATCTATGCTTGAGGCCATAGAAAAAGCAGAAGAAATCTTAGGAAAGAAAGCAAAAGTGAAATATATACAAAAAAATAGAGTTGGGGATCATATTTGGTACATCTCTGATGTATCAAAATTCGAATCACATTACCCTTTGTGGAGGTATACGTATAATAACGATGCAATCATTAAAGAAATTGCTACCTCAGGACATTTTTAATAATGAAGAAATATTTTTTTTCTTTAAGCGCGATACTTTTCCTTTTAATTTGCATAGCAATTTTATATACTTTTTGGGATTTACCTAAGACTTTTTTTCAACAGGATGAATGGTTGGGTTCTGGACAAGTACTGGCATTAGGATATGGTGCAATTACTCATGGATTGTCTCCTTTACAGATATTGTTTGCAGATGCAAGACCCCTCACAAGGCTTATTGGGGTTCTATTTACAGTAAAGTTTTCTTTTAATCCTGCTCCCTATGCATACTATGGAATTTTCTTACACATTGTTAACTCACTGCTTGTTTATTTGATTATTAAAAAACTCCTTAAGAATACATTGGCAGCATTTGTAGGAACAGTTTTTTTTGCCCTCAATAGTGTTTCACACCAGTCAATTACATGGTTTGCAGCGTCTTTTGGGTTACAGCCTGCATCAGTTTGTATTTTTTTATCGATATATCTTTTCTTACTATTTATTGAGAATAATAAAGTAAGGTTTGCCTTTATATCTCTCTTCTTTGCACTTTTATCTCTTTATTTCAAAGAAAGTGGAATATTTCTTTTTGCTTTTCTTCCAATTATGCCATTTATTTTTAGAAAAAAGATTGAAACTAAAAAATATATAAAAATTTTCTCTCCTTTTATAATTTTTATAATCCTTTTCGTTTTGTATCGTATTGTTGAAATTATTATTCCAGCCCTAACGCCTAGAGACCTCTTTAATTCCCCTGTGTATGCAAGTATTAATCAGGGGAAATTGTTTTTTGTACAGTCAATGATAGCTCGTTTTATTATGTATCCGATGACAAGTCTTTCTCTTATGTTTATTCCTCAATACAGCGCACTTTCTATTGCATATGATTTTATGAAAGTTTACTATCCATACATAACAGATCATTTTGACCTTATTGGAGAGACAGTTGTTTTGGACATGCTTTCTACTATTGGATCTTTTTTACTTCTCATATATATTGGAATAGAAATAAAATTTGATAAAAAATCAAGACATATTGTTCTTTTTATTATTTCCTTATTCTTCTTATCCATCATTCCCTATATTATTATTGGAAAAACCTTTGCATACATGGAGCCTCGATATTATTACATTCCTTTGGCTGCAGGAGGAATCCTTGTCGGATATATTGCAAAGAACATTTTTTTAATAAACAAAAAGTTTTTTACGCTAAAACTCGCTTTTGCTTTGGTATTTGTCTACCTTATGTTTCTTCATGTCAATGAAATTAAGCAAGACATACAAACACAAGTTGTCATAGCCTCAGAAAGAAAAGGGTTTATAGCGCAGTTGATTAATGAATTACCCACGCTTAAAGAAAATGTAAATGTGTTTTACTTTACTAGCGATAGAAAATGGTGGAAGGATACGAATACCGTTCCATTTCAGCATGGCTTTGGTTATTCTGTTCCTGTCTTGTATTACAATACGGGCAGAATGCCCAAGCAATTATTAATTAATGGATATTTATGGACTCTTGGGAGTGAAGGGTATACAAAGGTTAATGATGTATCATATGGATACTACACATCTTTCGACCATCTTAAGGAGGCAAAAAGCACCTACCATTTTAGCTGGGATGATATTCATGCATTCTATTACGATTCTAAAAAAATGAAATTACAGAATATAACAGAGCAGACGCGAGATGAGCTGTCTAATGAAGATAAATAACGTAATTGAATTTTTCAATAATGAGTTCTATAAGCAAGCGGTCAAAAACTCCATTGCTGGTTCTTCTTCTGTGCTTGATGTAGGATGTGGATACAATTCAATTTTGGGGAAAATTAGAGGTACATTTACGTCAACAGGGATTGATGTTTTTAGAGACTGCATACAAGTAAGTAAGAAGGCAAAAAATCATAATAAATATATAGTTGGAGATATTAGAAATTTGCAAAATTTTTTTCCTAAAAAAAGTTTTGACGATGTTATTGCTCTAGATGTTATAGAGCACCTAACAAAGACTGAGGCACAGAAAATGATAGGGCAAATGGAGAAAATTGCCAAAAAAAGAGTTATCATTATGACTCCCAACGGATTTTATCCTCAGGAGATATTGTTTGGAAATCCGCATCAAAAGCATAAGTCAGGGTGGCACATACATGATTTGAAGGCATTAGGATATAGGGTATATGGGCTTAGGGGTCTAAAGTATATACGTGGTATTCATGCAATGATTCAATACAAGCCTTGGGTTTTATGGGCAATTATTGCTTTTATTTCCGAGCCAATATTATATTTTTTTCCAAAATATGCGTACCACATATTTGCTGTAAAAGAGATTAGTTAGTTTTCTCAATCCCTAACAAAGCATTTCTGTATGTATTGTCCCAGATATTATTTTTAGCATATTTTTTACTATATTCAGTCATTTTTTTAATTTTTTGTGGCGCTTCTAGTAATTGGATAATTGCTTTTGCAAGCGCATCTTTATTACTTTTTACAATTACAGCTGCTTTCCTTTCAGATAACTCTTTTCCTAATGGGGGGACGTCTGTTGCAATGATTGCCAGACCCGATGCTGCATAAATGCGTAATTTTGTTGCATCACCATAAAGTCGTATAGATCCTTCAAATCTTTTGTAAGGAGCAAGACCTATTTGATAGTGAGATATCATTGAGGAGAGTTTAGGCAAATCCCATATAGGGCCATGAAAGATAACATTTTTTTCAAGACTATATTTTTTAATTAGTTTTTGTAAATATTCTGCTTCAAATCCTTGACCACCACCGCCAATAATGTGCAATGTGGCATCCTTAATACTTTTAACAACCTCTCTAAATGCTTCTATAGCAATATCAGGCCCATTTTCAAGACCTAGTGTACCTACAAATACAACGGATTTTTTTTCTCTTTTTTCAAATGGTACATATATAAGCTGATTCTCAAATAGAGCATTCGGTACAAGAATAATTGGTGCGCTCTTTTGAGGATTGAGTCCAACGCTAATCCTAGCAGGTTGCATTGCCGGGGAAACATCCCAAATGTAATCACAGTGCATTGCTGCCATTCTATCGAGCCATAAATAAAAGTTGTTAATAAAAGTATTATTAAATCTTTTTGGAGAGTAGTCTGACACATAATAGATAACCGTTGAAACTCGTCCCATTTTTTTCAAGACTATCCCTGCAAGGGCGTTTATACTTTCCAGTCCAACAAAAATGTCAAATTTTTTCTTTCGTTTTAAGCCTGTTTCAATAACACTTAAGAAGTCCCTTATTTTGTGGGCAATCTGTGTACCAGGTTTATTTGTAAAATAAAGAAAAGGGAGAAGAGGTAATATAAAAAAAGTGGTTTTTTCAATTCTTTTCAGCTTTTTGCCAATATATTCCTCTATTGTTGGAAAAATTTTGTCACTTCCCGGATAGGGCTGGTCTATAAGCCATGTTTCTTTAAAATTGGGCAACATGTAGGAGAGCATTGGTTCAATCATGCCATTTGTTGCAGCTCGGATGTTATTTTTCCACGGAGAAAATGTTGCAATAAGAATAGATGAATTATTGTATAAATTTTTATTTGGCATACTTTTGTGCCCAATCAAGTGTTTTTTTAATACCATTCTCTAGAGAAGTTGTTGGTGAAAAACGTAAATATTTCTTTGCCTCTGTTATATCTGCTTCAACAAATCGTTGATCACCAGACCGTGTTGATTTAAAAAGAATAGGATATGTTTTGGAATTTTTTCCACATGCGTGTATGACAGTTTTCGCGAGATCTAACATTCCCGTTTGGCGTCCAAATCCAATGTTAAATACCTTCCCAAAACTTTTCTTGTTTTCGATTGCATCAACCCACATGCGAGCCACATCTTTAACATATACAAAATCCCTTGCCTGCTTCCCATCTCCATAAATGGTTATTGGCTCGTTTCTTAAGACGTTTCCCATAAAAATAGCAAGTACTCCCTGATACGGGTTAGTAAGAGATTGTCGTGGGCCATATACATTAAACATACGGAATGAAGTTACATTCAATGGACTTTCCAAATCCACTCTACTAGCGGTTGTATGAATAAATCTTTCTGCTGCGTACTTTGCAATGCCGTAATAATTAATAGGAACACACGCATCTTCTTCTCTAATGGGAAGTCGTATTGGATTTCCATAAACAGTCATTGATGATGCATAGAGAAATCTATCTATGTTGTGTTTTACAGCTCCCATTATCATGTTGACACTGCCAATAAAGTTTGTACCAAAATCCAACTCTGGATTAGTAAATGAATTAACAATGGATGGTTGACCCGCTATGTGAAGAATTACATCAAAAGAACTACCTGATAACAACTTTTCCACCTGACTCTTCTGAGAAACATCACCTTTGATAAATGTTGCCTTCTTATTAATGTATTCTTTTTTTCCAGAAGCTAAATTATCAAAAACTGTAACGGAATATTTTCTTTCTAACAATTCATCAACAACGTGACTTCCAATAAATCCTGCTCCACCGGTTACCAAAACATGTTTCATAAAGTCTGTGAGATCACTACTGTATCATATTCCTTTTTTTGCTACAATATGAAAGTTCTCAGAATGAATACTACTTTTACCTTTTTTGGAAAATACAAAAATATTCTTGTTAATAGTATAACAATATGTATTCTTCTCGCATTACCGTATTATCTTTTTCAAGGAAAATTATTCGTTGGAGGAGATGATACAAGGTTAATTTATGCATATCCTTGGGAGTATCTTAAAGCGATGTCTTTTTTTTCTTGGATAAATCTTTCTTCAGTTGCAAGCTATACGCCAAATCATTTTTCCTTTCCATTTGCTCTTGTTTGGTCAGGGCTATTTGTAGTTATAAAATCTAGGGCTGTCATTGATTACCTGTCGTTTTCTTTGCCAATTATTTTAGGCTTTATATATTTCCAAAAATTAATAAAAGAGTTATTGCCAAGGTCCACATATGTGGAGCAATATACTAGTACATTTTTCTATATCCTTTCTCCAATTCTTATTATAAATCAACTTTCTGTTTTTCTTATGTCGGCATGGCTTGTAGGATTATTTCCATTTATTGCCTGGAATTTTATCAAATACGTAAAAACGGGCACATTTTCCTATGTAGTAGTAACAGTTGTTGTTTGTATATTTCTTTCTCTAGGATTTTATAGTATTCCATGGATTGCGGGGTTGTTACTTCCTCTTTTTCTCACCCTTCCCTTTGGGCTCCTATTTTTCAATAGACAACTAATAAAAACATTTATTATACGAAGTATTATTTTTTTTGGATGTATTTTTCTATCTCAGTCCTATTGGACTATTCCATTTATTATGCAATTTCTCATAAAAGGGAATAGTATTGGAAGCTTAATTAGTGATAGGGCAAGCACATTTAGAGATACAGTTGTACAAACCTCAACAGGTAATATTACTTTTCCATTTCTTAATTTATTCCATAGAGACTTAACATTTACCCATGATTGGGATTTGCGTACTATTTTTATTGCGTTTTACGACAAAATGTTTTTTCTTAATACAATCTACGTAAGTATTGTATTTGCAGGAATTTTTCTTTGGAAAAAGGCACTTAATACATCAGAGAAAAAGATGTATTTTCTTATACTAATAGGTTTTCTCCTATCATTATTTTTTTATACGGTTAATATAGGGCCTTTAAAGGAAGTATTTCTTCTTATGGGTTACATTCCCGGCTTTATGATGTTTCGAAATGCATTTGACAAATTTGCTTTAGGATTCATTCTTATATATTCTCTTTTGATTGCATTTTCTCTTTTTATTGTATTGAGAAAATTTTCGAAATACAGCTTTTTAATTATTTTGTGTACTCTTCTGATAATAGTCATTAATGCAATTCCTCTAAAAAGAACCATAAATAGTCCTCTTTGGACAACAAGCAATATATACAGGACTATTTCTTTTCCTCAAGAATATTCACAATTTCTCATGCAAGTTAAGAAAAGTACAGACCCAACAGCTAATATTCTTAATTTCCCGCTCAATATTGCCGGGTATGCAGTTGTTAAGGATGACACAACAAATAACGTTTTTGCCGGAACATCACCAACAAAATTTTTTACAGGAATTAATGATTTTTCCGGAGACTTGTCTTTTTCTCATGAAGAATCTGGGAAGATGTGGAATCTTATTGCCAACAGAGACTATGAAGGCCTTCGAAATTTTTACTACAAATATAATATAGATGTTGTATTGGTAACAAAAAATATTCCCCAGGAAGTTAAAAAGTCTTACCTTTTTTCTGGTGGAAATTCATTAAAAAATCAAGACAAGACTTTTCTCGATGAAATTACAGACAAAAGGCTTTTTGTCAGCTCGTCGGGTAACTACGAATTATACTCGGTAAAAAAGCCAAATATACTTTTTCATTTTTCTCAAGGGTATTTTCAAAAAATAAGTCCCATAAAATATATTGTTTACATGCACCTTACGTCTGTGGATGAATTACAATTCTTAGACTCATATCATGATGGGTGGAAATTATACCTAGAAAGATATGAGGAGCCCACTCAATGCAAAAACTCTATTATTAAAGTAATGCAAGGAGTTTCTGAATGCAGTTCTGCAGATGGATTGTTTCAACTGAGTGAATTATCTTATCTTTTCAAGCCGCGATTAGCTGAAAAAACACATATATTTTCCCCAAAATATAACAATATGTGGAAAATTGATCCAAAAGATATTCAAAGGGACTACAACACAACTTTTTATAAGAAAAATAGAGACGGGTCAATAGACATAAAAGTTGCTGTTTATTTTCTTCCACAGGAAGGATTTTATGTTGGAATCATTACTACCTTATTAATAGTTGGGGGAATTATTGCATATATGTTATTTCAGTCGAAAAAATATGCCAAGAAAAAATAATATCACTCATAGATCATTGTTATTAACAATCTTTTTGTGGCTTGTGGTGCCTGTTTTATTATTTTTTATATGGTTTGCAGGAGCATTATTTGCAAATCCGCAGGGAGGATTTACAACCTTAATATATCCACACAGCAATAAGGAGTATACTCATTTACCGAAAGATAACATCCTTCTTAAAGGGACAAAGGTAATTGGAGAATTTGTGTCACAAGAAGATAATCTTGGTATTGTAACAATTCATGTTAGTCGAAGTCTGGTTGCACAGCCTGATGAGCCATTGTACTTAAAATTTCATATTAAAGAAGTGGGCACACAAAATTGGTATTACGAGAATATTTATAATGTAGGCTCCCTGAGAGAAGATGAATCTATTGTGTTTGGATTTCCTAAAATAGGTAGCTCTAAAGGGAAAATATACGAATTCGAGTTACTCTCTCTTAATGGAGATAAGACAAATGCTATAGCGATTATTAATGGGCATGATTCTTTTGTTACGAGATATATCTTTTCAAAAAAAGAAATATCCGGGAAAAAGTTGTATATGGTCATGCCATATAAAAAGATTGTATCTGTTTTTATGTATCCACAAGTTTTACTATCGACGTCAATTTTTATACTTCCATTGGTGTACTACATACTTTTTATGTTACTTTATACATCGCGTCATATTGCTTTTTTTCTTTCACAATTGTCCGGCAAAACCCTTAAAGGTGTTGGTGTTGGTTCAAAAAACACAAATTTTCTTCTTCAAAATTACTTGAAAAGAAGTTTCTTGGGATCTTTTACAATTACACTTATTACTGCAGACATTTTTCTTCTCCAATCAATCTACTACGGAATTGCGCTAGGACTTCTTGGGTTTTGGATAATTGCAATTGTAAAAGATAAGATTTCATTAAAAATTTCTTTATTATTTGCCCTTCTTTTCCTACTACTCTCTGAATTAGACATTGTACTGGGTAATATTGCTCAAGAAAATAAAACCTCAATGTGGGCATACTTTTTCCTTGTCATTGCTGTAGCACAAATTATCTGGCGAAATAGGAAATAAAATCTCCAGAGAAATATGATCACAAAATATAGATTACAATTTCTCGCAATATTTATTTACATCATTTTTTGGTTTTTTGCCGCTATTTTTATTAATCCCTATAGTCCTTTTACCATAATTGTGTATAAGCATTCTTTATCTCAACAAAATGATAAGGCCAATAGAACAACTGGATCATTTATTGCAGAGGAAAATAACTTAGGTATTATTGCTATAAGAGTTGTAGGGGAGATAAAGCCAAATAGTACTGGCCGCGGTCTGATTACATTTGCACTAAGAGAAAAAAATAATTCACATTCGTTTTACTCTACCCAAACAGAGGTAAATCAGGTAAATGAAAAGGGTTTTCTTGTATTTGGATTTCCTTCAATTACAAATTCAAAGGGAAGACAATATGAGTTTGTTACAACAATACCAAATGCTTCTCCGAATACTCTGAATGTGGGAGATTTCTTTACAAGTAAATATGTATACTCCAAGCAATTCTTATATTCTCCAAAAGACTTTTTATTCTTATTTTTTAAGAGAACGCGCATGCTTTTTTCTAATCCAGATTCGCTCGTATTGTCGAGTATCTATCTTATTCCTTTGTTTGTTTACTTTCTTTACGTGCTCAATAAAAGAAATGGTCAAAAACTAGATACAACAATACAAGATACAATACAAAAAATTGTTAGGACAATCGCGCTAATAGTGTATTCACGAAGAAAAAGTTCCAAAAAAAGAATCTCCATAACCAAAGAGGATGAAAAAATACCCATATTTTTCGAGATAAAAAATAAATATGTACGCGCATTTGGTTTACACGTATTATTTTTCCTTTTTAGTATTATCATTCTAAGCCCCATTCTCCTAACAACGCATGTCGTAAGGGCGAATGACTTGAATGGAAATGATGTTCCTCATCTTTATTTTAAAAACTCTCTCTTACAACATCATGCCTTTCCCTTATGGAACCCATATGTTGTTCAGGGAATACCTACTGTTGCAGATCCTCTCTATGGAGTATATAACCCGTTGGTTGCTATTCCTCTTCTTGTATTTCCCTACGATACTGCATTAAAAATTATGTACCTTCTTGTTATATTTTTTGCCTGTGAATCTATGTATATACTTACGAAAAGGTATCTTAACTCTTCATATTTATCTTTGTTTATTGCGCTGACATATGCATCGAGTTCTTATCTAGCAGCAAAATTAGATACTGGGCAAATTGAAAAAACACTATCGTATCCATTATTGCCATTTGTGATTTTTTCATTGCAAAAAGTAATAGATAAAAAAAATCTATTTTGGTCAGGAGTCGCGGGATTAGAAATCGCACTATTCTTGTTTTCTGGAGAAACATACACAGCAACGTATACTCTGTATGGATTGGGGGTAATCCTTATCTTTTTTCTTTTTAAAGATAAAAGGGCATCAGTCTATCTGGGAATTTCTGTTTTGTTTTTTCTTCTTTTTGCATCAGTAAAAATTATTCCCTATCTTGAATTGACAAACTATCTTGAGAAAAGCAGAGATCCTTTTACTGGAAGCATGAATATCGTTGGAATGCTTAGGTATATTTTTATTCCGTTTGATGCTCCATTTGCCGCTGTTAATTTGAAACAATATATATCTACAGCATGGGGAGATTTGGAGAAAATTTCGTTTATTGGTCCATTTACCCTTTTAGGTTTTGTGTGGGTATTCCTTAAAAGAAAAATCGTATTGAGCAGAAAGTATATTTTGCTACCCATTCTCTTCTTGCTCTTTATTTCTATTTCCATGCCTGCGTGGAAATGGAATCCTTTTCATTGGTTAGTTAGTGCAGTTAGTTTTTTGCAGTACTATCGAGTCCCAAGTAGAATCTTTGCTTATCTTTCTGTGATTCTTCTTCTTTTCTTTGGACTATTCTGTCGTGACTTTCTAAGTAAAAGAAAAATATTGATACTTGTTGTTCTCGTATTAAATCTTGTGGTAGCCATCATTTTCTTTGAGACTATTTTAATAAAGCCCCAGTTGGTTACAGATCAAAAAATTGACACATTGAATTACCCTCTCTACTCGGATGTTTTTAAATGGATACAAAAGGATAATGCTAATCAATCTCTCGTGCTAGTTGTAAATAATATTCATCTTGTACCCTATGACTTGGCATATCAGTATAATACACTCCTTCTCAATACAAATTATGGATTGCTGCTTAAGAATAGTTTGGTAAGCAGTTATACTCATGTTTCTTATCCTCCACCATCTACATATCACGATATATTGCCAGGATACGTAATTTCTCCGCACAATATTGTCACAAGTCTTCCGTGGGATTCTACTAAGGCGTATGTAAATGAGGACACAATAATATTCAAAGTGCATGATGCGCGCCCATTCTCACAACTTATTACAAATAAAGGAGAGGTAATAAAAAAAACAATAGCCTCTTTTGGAGTAAATACAATAACAATTAGAGAAGGGAGTGATCAGCCTGCGATTCTTTCACTTTTGGAAAGTTATTACCCCGGGTGGAGTGTTACTATTGATGGGAAAAAAGCTCACTTGGAAAACAATAGATTTTTAGAAGTTAAGACAAGGCCGGGACAACACACCTATGTTTTTTCATTTTTTTCAAAGACATTTCTGCTTGGATTTTTTGTAACAATATTTTCCTTGGGTGGATTTTTACTATGGTTGGGAGTTACTTTTTTCGTAAAGAAGTCTGTCTTTTTAGCATATCTTTAATTTGCAAAACGCCTGCATACATTTTTAATGCAGAAAATACCCGCGTTGTACTATTTCCTCCAAATCTCGGTGGAAAAAGAATAGGAACCTCGAGTATAGGAATATTATTCCATACACATTTTGCGATAAGCTCTGCGTCAATCAAATCTCCTTTGGATGTAAGGCCTATCTTTTTCGCAACATGAGATGGCATTACTTTTGGAGTACCATTAACATCCCATACAGGAGTATGGAGAAGCAATCGGCATTCAATGTTGTACAGGGTGGATCCGAGCTTTCGTAAAAGATTGAGGTGAAGTATTCTTGTTGCTTTAATAACAACCGATGGATTGTTTTTAGAGTAGGTAAGAATAGTAATTAAATCAGAAATTCTTGTTCTGGCTGAATTTGTATAACAAATAAATTTACCCTGTGCAGTCTTTATTCCTTCAATAATTGAATTTCCCCAGCCGGCATCTTTCAAATAGACAACTTTTAAAAAGGAATTTTTTTGTGTAAGTTTTTTGGCAATATCGTATGACTCTGTATCTGCACCATTAATGACAAGAATAATTTCAAATGAATCTTTAAGTCTTTTAAGACCATTTCCATAGGACGAGACAAGTGTCTCTATTTGGTTTGATTGGTGATAAATAGGAAGAATAATAGAGTAGGTTATTGTCATATGCTCTGCATTTTCTCAAGAGACCACTCTCTTTGCAAGACATCAATGTAGATATGCTCTATACAAGGAAGAGTTTTTGTGTATAATTGCATGTACCTGTCCTCATGAGTCAATGAAAAGATTTAATCTTAGTCTTCTTACAAAAGAGCAGAAAGAAACAAGGAAAAGAATTCTTGAAATAAGCTATGCTCAAAATTTGTCACACATTGGATCATGTTTGAGTGTTGTCGATATTATTGATTGCATCTATAAGATAAAAAAAAGAAATGACAAATTTATTTTGTCCAATGGTCATGCTGGAATTGCTCTATACACAATTCTAGAAAAGTATAAAAAAATAAAAGACAAAGACAGTATACAAGAACTTCATATTCATCCAGATAGAAATCCAGAAATAGATATTCACGTGTCATCAGGTAGTCTTGGTCAAGGCTTACCTATTGCAATTGGTATAGCACTTGCTAATAAAAAAAGAACAATATACTGCGCTATCTCAGACGGTGAGTGTGCAGAGGGAAGTATTTGGGAGGCATTAAGAATAATTGTTGACTTAGAAATTCCTAATCTAAAAATTATTGTCAATGCAAATGGATGGGGTGCATTTAGCGCAATAGAAACAAAAAAACTCTATCAAAGACTAAAAGCATTTGGAATAAAATCCATTGAAGTACAAGGCCATGATATGAAGGAAATTATGAGAGCATTACAAGTAAAATCATCAAAGTCTATGCTTGTATTTGCTCATACAACAAGTGACCAGCTACCTTTTCTTAAAGGACAGGATGCACATTATTATGCAATGAATGAAAATGATTACGAAAAAGCACTCAAGATGTTACGTATATGAAAATAATACCAATTTATAAAAGATTGATGCGGGCTGCATTTGCCCATGAAGTATATAAGCATATGAAAAAAAATAAAGACATTTGGGTTATTGTTGGTGATTTTGGTTATCGCATGTGGGATGATGTGAGACGTGATTTTCCAAATAGATTTATTAATGTAGGTGCATCGGAGCAGGCAATGATAGGAATAGCTGTAGGATTGGCACAAGAGGGAAAAATACCCCTTGTGTATACAGCAACAACATTTCTTTTGTATAGACCCTTTGAAACAATAAGAAATTACATCAACTACGAATCTGCGCCTGTTAGGTTGATTGGTTCGGGTAGAGAAAGAAACTATAAAGAAGATGGCATTACTCACTGGGTAGAAGAAGATAAAGAAGTGATGAAGATTTTTTCCAACATTACTCCTTTGTGGCCCAAAACAATAGATGAGATTCCTCAGGTTGTTAAAAAAATACTAAAAGAAAACAAGCCTTGGTATGTTAATTTAATTAGATGAGACAAAGCCGCGCATCGCTACGTGCCCACATAAAAAAACTCCATGGACCAATTCTTATCCTGGGAAGTGGAGGATTTATTGGAGTTAACCTTCTAAAGACGCTTCTTACATATAGAAAAGATGTTTTTGGAGTTTCAAGAAATAAAAAAAAGAATTGGAGATTTCGCCTTGCAAAAATACCTACAAAAAATATTATTGATTCTGATATTACAAATACAAAAGACATAGAAAAAATATTTAAGAAAGTAAAACCGCTTACTGTTTTTAACTTAGCAGCATACGGTGCATATGCAAAGCAAAGTGACTATAAGGAAATATATAAGACAAATGCGCTCTCTACAGTAAATATTCTCGAGGAGTTAAAAAAGATACCATTTAAAGCATATATCCATGCGGGGTCCCAGTCTGAATATGGCCTCAATGCAAAGGGTCCAAAAGAAACAGGAGAGCTTATCCCAAATAGCCATTACGCTGTTTCTAAGGTTGGGAATTATTATTTGCTCAAGTACTATGGAAAAGTAGAGCACCTTCCTGTGGTGCATCTGAGGCTGTATTCGGCATATGGACCTTGGGAAGAGCCTGATAGGCTAATGCCTGTTTTGGTTTCCAAGGCAATACATAAGACGTTGCCAAATTTTGTTGACCCTAAGATATCTCGTGACTTTATCTACATAGATGATGTTGTTTCCGCTTTTGTGATAAGTGCGGCAAAAATGCAAAAAAGAATGTATGGTGAGGTATTTAATGTTGCAACGGGTAAGAAAACAAAAATAAAAACACTTGCCTTTATGGTAAAGAAAATGTTTGAAATTTCTGAAAATCCACAATTTTCTACGATGAAAAATAGAAATTGGGATATTATAGATTGGTTTGGAAACAATGCAAAAATTAAAAGAATTTTGGGATGGAGACCAGAATATTCTCTTAAAGAAGGTTTGGAATTAACTGTTGCTTGGCAGGAAGAAATACATTATGATAAGCTCTCTATAAAATAAAAATATGGCAAAATCTTTCAAACTTTTTATGATTTCCGCTATGTATGAGAATGGTGGAAATACACTACAGAGACATCTTGATGGACATTCCAAACTTTTTGTATACCCTTTTGAATCACAAGTAGGGACAAAAAATATATGTGACTACTTATCTTCTTTTGTTCCCCATAAATATAGATGGTCTCAATTTCAGTTAGGGGAAACACCGGAGCAAATGTATGAAGATATTTGGGATGAAGAAGTAAAAGTTAGGACAAAAGCACCACACATGAGTAAATTTAAAGAAGTGCAAATTTCTTTAAATGACAAAGAAAGAAAGAAAATCTTCGTAAAGCTTCTAGGAAAAAATATTACCAGGGCAAACGCTATAGAGGCATTTTACAAATCAACATTTTTGGCATGGAAAAATTATAATGGTAGCGGAAAAGAGGAAATATATGTTGGATATAATCCTGTACAAATTCTGGATGCAGAGAAAATTATTGCAGATTTTCCAAATGCAAAAATAATTCACATTGTAAGAAATCCATACTCTGCGTATGCAGAAACAAAGCATAGACCTGCTCCATTATCTTTGCAACGGTATATACATACGTGGAATGTCACTCAGCTATCTGCGATTAATTATGCAACTCTTTTTCCTAATAATGTGATTACTGTAAAATTTGAGGACCTTATCGCAAACCCTAAAAAGTTTTTTACAACCCTTTCTACAACATTAGGAATACCCTTTGAAGAAAATCTTTTGTATCCTTCCTGGAATGGTAAAAAATTAGACAATCAATATCCATGGGGAACAATTCAATACCCAACGGTTGCATACAACATAGAAAAAATAAAAGAGTTGTCAAAAAAAGAGCATGATGAGATAAAATCACTGACAACATACATGAATGAATACTTTGACTACAAAAAGTTTTAATTTCTCCGAGAATTCTTTAAAACACTTTTCTTCTATTCGTAAGAAAGTATTTTATCCCAAGGCAGACATTCTTTTTTTGGAGCAAGAGTTGATAAAAGAGAAAGAAAAAATCTTTGCGAGTATTCCACTATATATTAATACTATTTTCCGTGACTCATGTAATGAAACTGTTATGCAGTATTCTTTAATTTCTACAAAAAGTACATACCACGTTTTGTATAAGGTGGTCACAAAAAAACATACATATGTGTTACGTGTGAGTGCTTTGCAAAGTCTTTATACAGATTTTACATTTTTTACAGAAGAAAAAATACAGAATGCCTTGAAACAGCTTCATATGCCATCAGTGAAAATATTTTTAGTTGATGTTTCACGAAAATACTATCCGTTTGACTTTATGATTATGGAATTTATAGAAGGAGATACGCTAGAAGATAAAAGATACTCTGCGTTAAATGACGTATATACAAATTTAGGAAGAGTACTTAAAAAAATTCATTCGATTCCATTGAAGGGAGTTGGGCTGCTTAGTATGACAGCACTTTTAAAAAAAGGAGAATTTTCAGGAATCTCATCTAATTGGGAAGAATTTTTTTATACAAACTTATCAAAGCATATTAGCAAAACCTATTCGTTAAAAGTAATTACAAAAAAATCAAAGCAAATCATAGAAAGAATCTTTTCGGAAAATTCAATGAATCTTAATGAAAGACCAATGGTACTTATTCACAACGATCTTGCTACGAGAAATGTAATTTTCCATAAGACAAAAATAAAGGCAATTCTTGATTGGGAAGATACAATAATAGGGGATCTATTATGGGAAGTTGCTTTTGTTAATACATTTCTTTTTGAGAAAAAGCAGCAAAAGTATTTTCAAAGCTTTTGTAATGGTTTGGGTATGGATAGCAGTGTATTACAATCCTCATATCTCTTTTGGTTTTACTTTCTTCGGATTATGCTTGTAAAAGTTGCGACAAGGTCGGTATCTGGGTACTATAATGCAAAAGGTATAGAAAATGACAGGCAAAGATTTGTTACGGCATTGAGAATGATAGAAAAATTACATGAATAAAAGACCATTTTTTTCAATACCCATCGCAACCTACAATAGAGCAGAAGATGTAGAGTTTGCAGTAAAAAGGATCCTTGCGCAGTCATTCAAGGATTTTGAAGTTATTGTCTGTGACGATGGGTCAACAGACGAAACGCAAAAACGCATCATGTCCCTTAAGGATAAGAGAATTCGTTATTACCGTAATAAGAAAAATCTTGGAGCTGTCAAAAATATTGGAAAAGTTTTGGAATATGTAAGAGGAGAATATGTATTTCTTCACGGTGATGATGATTATCTTTTGTATGATGATGTTCTACAGAAGACATACGACCTTATTAAAAAGTATAATTATGGACTTATTCGAATTAATTATGTCTATCAAACCTTTGACAAGAAAGATATATTTGACTACGTAAGAAACAAATTTATTACGAAAGACCTTGCATTTAAGGCCCATGCAAGTCCTGAGGAAGCGGTTGATTATATAGATAAAATTGATCTGCACTTTATAACAGGAATCGTTTTTAAAAATATATATCCCAAAAGAATTTCCATAATCGATTCAGAATTTATTCCATGGTTTGAAATATGTTTTAGAAGTCTTGAGGCACAAGGAGGCTTTTTCTTGTACTCTCATTCTATTGTTGCTTCCTGGTCTCATCAAGACAAACACCCAGCACATTTTGTTGTAAATGGTAAGTTATCATGGGAAAAAGTATATGAAGTTATCCGAAAAGTGGCAGGAGAAAAATGTTATAGAAAAACACTGAATAGGCAGGTTGCAATAAATGTTAATTTTTTAGCAATAATTAAATACAACTCAAACAATAGCAATCTTCTTAAGTACGCTAAAAGACTTAGAGAGCTTAATCCTTCATATACATGGTCTATGCGTTATTGGGCAACTCTTATTGCAGCATATTGCACTCCGAAATTTGTTTTAAAATTAGTAAGAGACATATATATTCAAAATGTAAAAGGACGAGGAAGAGTAAAGGAATATTCCAAGACCCTAAAACAGGTATATACTGTAAGAGGTTTCTAAAAATACATGAAAAAATTCTTGGGTACATTTATTCTTTTTGTTGTTATTTTTATACCCCTGCTGCTTGTCTTCAAAAATTGGTTTTCCGGGAATTTACTCGTAAGTGGAGACTGGGTTTATTATTGGAACCGAGCAATTCTTGACATTAACAATCTCCCTGCATGGGATGGAAGACATATGGGAATGGGTGCAAGCAATTTATCAACGCTATGGTTAGAATCTTATTTTCTTGCCACAATAAAAACGGCACTCTTTCTAGGTTGGAATTGGTATGAAAAAATATTTTGGTTTTGGCCATATCTTCTTTTTGGTTTTCTTTCTGCATGGTCTCTGTATTTTTATTTTTTTAAGTCAAAGGTTTTTGCTCTTTTGGCGGGGTTTCTTTATATCGCCAACACATATGCACTTCTTTTAGTAGGAGGAGGCCAAACAGGTATTGCCTTATCCTACAGTCTTGCTCCATTTGGTTTTATCGCATTCGAAGAACTCCTTCAAAAAATTACACTGAGAAGTGCAGTTATTTTTTCTTTGGTTTTTTCTCTTATTTTTCTTTTAGATATCCGTATTGGATATATACTGCTTTTTCTTCTCACGCTGAGATTCGTTTTTGAATTACCAGGCCTCACTGGAGAAAAAGTAAAAAAATATTTCCTTCTTTTTACTCTTTCCGGAATACTTATTATTGGTCTCCATGCATTTTGGCTCTTACCAACACTTCTTACGCATGGGAAGGCAATTCGTCAATTTGGTGATATTTACACATCTTCAAAATCAATTCAATTTTTTAGTTTTGCAAAATTTGAGGATGCGCTAGGTCTTTTGCATCCAAATTGGCCTGAAAATATATTTGGTTTTACTCATTTTATGAGGTGGGAATTTCTTTTGCTCCCGATTCTTGCCTTTGGATCATTATTTTTCATAGATATCAAGCAAAAGAAAGAAAAACTAGCTATTTTATTCTTTTCATTAATTGGACTGCTTGGAGTATTTCTGGCAAAAGGCGCAAATGATCCATTTGGCAATACGTACATTTGGCTTTTTGATCATGTACCTGGTTTTATTATGTTTCGAGACCCGACCAAGTGGTACATGATAATTGCAATATCATATTCGGTATTGATTCCATTTACTATTTTTAAAACATCTAATTGGTTATCTCAAAAAGAAAAATTTTCAACTTTCAATTTTAAATTTTCAATCAAACCAAAAATTTTCAATTTTCAAATTATGTTTTTCTTACTTTTCGTAGGCTGTCTGGTTTTTCTAGTTCGGCCAGCTGTTGTTGGACAGCTTGGGGGGACATTTCAGCAACATACTTTTCCTAAGGAATATACTACGCTTGACACATTTTTAAATAATCAAAGTAGTTTTGGCCGCATACTTTGGGTACCACAACCACAAAAATTCGGTGCACACATTTCGGAAAATCATCCTTCTGTTGACGCGTATAACTTTTTTAACGTTGCAAGTATATCCGGAGTGTTAGATGCATTACATGAAAACAAAACAGAGAATGAATTGCGAGAAGCAAGTATTGGGTATGTCGTGGTCCCATATGATAGTCAGGGTGAGTTTTTTCTCACCGATAGAAAATACGACCAGAAAGTTTATTTGGATACTGTAAGAGAAGTACGTAGATTGTCGTATCTTACTGAACTTAATGGTTTTGGAAAAATACATGTATTCGCCCTGAGTCAAGTAAAGAATCATTTTTGGCTGACAGGGCAAGGAAAAAGTTTTTTTATGCAAAATGCAACAACTCAATATGCTGTTAATGTGCAAAATGTTACAAAAGGGGAAATGCTTATTTTCTCGGATATGTACGACCCATTCTGGCAGGCACAAGTGGGAGGAAAATCGATTGACTCCACACTCTTTGACAAAAGATTTAATAGCTTCATCTTGCCCAAAGATGGAAATTACGACATAACTATTGTGTACAAGCCTCAGCAATGGGTAGAGCAGGGAGTACAAATAAGTATAGCCACTCTTATTGTGGCAGGATTACTGGTACTTTTTGGATATGCTGGCTTATTTATGGGTAAAAATGGTAAAATACAAGGATGATTAGTGCAGTTATTCCTGTTTTTAATGAATACGAGAGTCTGCCCCACTTTCTTCCAGAATTGCAAAAAGCCCTGCAGAAACTAGACAAGCAATACGAAATACTTTTCATTGATGATGGGTCTACAGATGGAAGTCTTGATTTTCTTAAGAAAATGACTCAGAGAGATAAAAAAATAAAACTCTTTTCCTTTAGGAAAAATCAGGGAAAATCAGAAGCATTAACGCTTGGATTTCAAATGGCAAAAGGAGAATATATTGTTACTCTCGATGCGGATTTACAAGATAGACCAGAGGAAATCCAAACACTCTATAAAAAAGCAAGAGAAGGATACGACCTTGTCTGTGGATGGAGAAAAAAAAGAAAAGATCCAATACAAAAAGTGGTTTCATCAAGGTTATTTAATTTTTTTGCAAGCATTTTTTGGGGATTGCAACTTCACGACTACAATTGTGGTCTTAAACTCTACACAAGTGATGCAGCAAAGAGTCTTCGTCTATATGGAGGAATGCATCGCTTTATTCCACTCCTTGTTTTTGGAGAAGGATTTATTGTTACAGAGGTTGCTGTTGCCCATAGCGAAAGGGCATATGGTAAATCAAAGTATGGATTTTCGAAATTGTGGAAAGATTTACCAGATATTCTTACTATGCTTTTCCTAACAAAGTATGGAAGAAGACCTTTGCACTTCTTTGGTATGCTAGGAGGTATTCTCTCTTTTATTGGCATTATCGTTTTGGTTTACCTTTCTTTTGTGCATTTCTCTGGACATTCTATAGGAACAAGACCTTTGCTTTTTTTGGGAATAGTTTTGTTGTTGGCAGGACTTCAAGTGCTTGTTGCAGGATTTTTGGCAGATCTTTTTCTTAATACCATGACACGATTTTCTACCGTAGATCATGCAACACATTTCCGCTTGAGGTATAGGAGTGATACAAGAAGTAAAGAAGAAATCGTTATTGGTACATGAAAATTCAGGATATTATCTTTGTTATTTTTCTCGCTTTCCTTCTTTGGAAGAGAAATCCTTATTATGTAGTAGCAGCTGGGTTAGGATGTATAGTTATTTCTATGCCGCTTTTTGCTTCCTGGGTATTTTTTACTGCGGAAAGATTTACCTACTATGGTGGTATATGCTTACTTCTGGCAATTTTTCTTTTTTTGCTTCACAATAAAAAGAAGATATGAAAATTGGAATAGATATTTCTCAACTAGCCTATCAGGGGACAGGGGTGGCAACATACCTTACTAATCTTGTTCAGAACTTGGTTCAACAGGATAAAGAAAACGAGTATATTCTTTTCTATTCCTCAATGCGGAAAAATTTTCAATTTTCAATTTTTAATTTTCAATCAAATTCAAAAGTTCAATTTAAAATTTTTAAATTTCCACCAACCTTTTTAAATATTCTTTGGAACAAACTACATCTTGTACCGATAGAATGGCTTATTGGTCCGGTAGATGTATTTATTTCATCCGATTGGACACAGCCTCCAACCAAAGCAAAGAAAGTTACCATTTTGTACGACATGATTGTATACACATACCCACAAGAAACAGACGCGAAGATAGTGAAAGTTCAGAAAGCAAGATTAGAGTGGGTTAAAAAAGAAGTGGAGAGAATTATCTGCATCTCGAAAGCAACAAAAAAAGATGCTATGGAAATACTGGGTATCCCAGAAAAGCGATTAGCGGTAATTTATCCTGGAATATAAAATATGATTATTGGTATAGATGGAAATGAGGCAAATCAGCAGAATAGAGTAGGAATAGGAGAATATGCATATCAGCTGCTTCTCCAGTTTTACAAAACAGCCTCAATTGAATTCCATATTTATTTAAAACATCCACCCCGGGAAGATATGCCCAAACAAAGACCTGGATGGAAATATGTTCTTGTTGGTCCAAAAAAACTATGGACACAGATAGGTCTTCCGTTATACTTATTTACTCACTTTCCCCGTCCAGATGTATTTTTTTCACCGACTCATTATGCGCCGCGATTTTGCCCAATACCAACAGCAATTGCCGTAATGGATGTGTCATATCTTCATTTTCCAGAGCTTTTTGCAAGAAGAGATTTGTACCAGTTAACGTCCTGGACGAAGTACTCAGTAAAAAATGCATCGCGTGTCTTTACCATAAGCAATGCATCAAGAAATGATATAATTCAGATGTATCAAAAAAATCCAAAAAAGGTGGTCGTAACGTATCCAGGAATAAAAAATGAATTAAGCAATATGAATAATGCAGTTAATAAAAAAGACATGCAGAAAAAGTTTGGGATTGGCGAAAACTACATATTATTCGTTGGGACACTTCAGCCAAGGAAAAATATTGCACGACTCATAGAGGCATTTAGTATGTTAAAAAATAATGAAGAAAAGAAGATAGAGCTCGTGATTGTTGGGAAAAAGGGATGGTTATATGAAGAGATTCTTGCTGCACCACAAAAATTTGGAGTTGAAGAGGATGTAAAATTCTTGGAATTTGTAGGCAATGACGATTTGCCTTCGCTTTATAAGCATGCAATGATGTTTGTTTTGCCAAGTCTGTATGAAGGATTTGGGCTGCCTGTTGTTGAGGCAATGAAATATGGTACGCCAGTTATTACCAGTAATGTCTCTTCGTTACCAGAAGCTGGAGGAGACGGCGCTCTCTATGTTAACCCAGAAGATGTTAATGAGATTACGAAAGCAATACAAAAATTACTAGACAATCCAAAATTACGAGAGGAAATGGTAAAAAAAGGGTTTGAGCAGGTGAAGAAATTTTCTTGGGAAAAAACAGCAAAAGAAACACTAGAAGTTTTACAACAAGTGGCAAGCAATAATAAAGCATAGAGGGGTGACGAGTCGACAGGACCCCGAACAAAATTATGAAAGACAGAAACGGTAAAACATTATCTTTAAAAGAAATAGTGGTTAAATTGCTGAGGCGTATGGACGCAATGGATTTAGAATTTGAAATGATGGTTGTTAGATTTGTAGGATATGTACCATCTCACCATGTAAGACGATTCTTTTATCGTCTTGGTGGTGTAAAAATAGGCAAAGGGTCTGCAATTCATATTGGCGCTGTTTTTTATGACACAAGAAATGTGTCCCTTGGGGAAGATACAATTATTGGAGAGAATGTGGTACTGGATGGAAGAGCAAAATTATCCATTGGAAATCATGTAGATATTGCCAGTGAGGTAATGATTTATAACGCCCAGCATGATATAGAGAGAGAAGATTTTAGAGCAATAACAGGCGAAGTTATCATTGACGATTATGTATTTATTGGTCCTCGTGCAATAATTTTACCAGGTGTCCATATTGCAAAGGGTGCAGTAGTTGGAGCAGGTGCTGTTGTAACAAAAGACGTAGAGGAAAATTCTATTGTCGGCGGAGTACCAGCAAAAGAAATTAGAAAAAGAAATCTTCATAATTTTACCTACAAACTCGGTCGAGCTGCTTTGTTTCGCTAATTCTATGCATCTATCCATTATTACGATTAATTACAAAAAACCTTTACTGACGATAGTATGTATGCAATCTCTTTATAAAGAGTATAAGGGACATTTCGAGAAAGACGAATTCGAGCTTATTATTGTAGATAATTTTTCTCAAGATGATTCGGTGGAGATTCTTGAGAAAGAAATAAGGAAAGAAAAATATAAAAATGTCCATGTCCTTTCTCATAAAGAGAATAATGGATTTGGTGGAGGAAATAATTTTGGCGCTGCTCATGCAAAAGGAGACTATTTGCTTTTTCTCAACAACGATACAGTCGTTGGGAAAGGCTTAGAAAGTATGGTGAGTTATCTCCGCGAGCATCAGGAGATTGGTGTATTGGGTGGAGTCTTAAAAAATCCAAATGGGACAATGCAGCACTCATTTGGTGCATTCTATTCCTTACCCCAAGTATTATTACTGCTTCTTGGCAAAGAAAGGTTGGATTCTGCAAAAACAACAGAGCAAAAGCCTCAACAAGTAGATTGGGTAAAAGGCGCATGCTTTATGATGACGAAAGTACTTTTTGAAAAATTAAAAGGATTTGATGAAAAGATTTTTATGTATACAGAAGATATGGAGTTGTGTTATCGAGTGCACCTAATGGGCAAAACAAATTGGACTTTTCCCGAAATAGAAATTATTCACAAAGACCAAGGAAGTAGTAGTAGAAGCTTTGCGATTGTTCATATTTATGAGGGAATCCTCTATTTTTACCAAAAGCATAAAAGTAGAACACAGCAAGTACTTGTAAAACTCCTACTTCAAACTAAGGCACGCATTCTGGTATTATTAGGAAAGCTAATAAAAAACGAATATCTTTCGTCAACTTATGAAAAAGCTCTTAACGTGGTTAGATAATACTATTCTTAAAATTGGTGTTTTGTTCACTTTTGCATTTGTCCAACTCTATCCAAAGCTTCCTAGTATTCACATCGTCCGAACATGGGTGTACATTCGCCTTGAAGATTTTATTATTGCGTCTCTTGTTATTATTTGGTTAGTACAACTTCTGCGAAGAAAAGTAAAATTGCCTCTGCCCGTAGGTATCCCGGTTGCTATCTACTGGCTTTCTGGATTGATATCTCTTCTTATTTCGCTTGTATTTATTGGACCACATTTGGTTGGATTTTTCCCACATTTAGCAATTCTTGAATATGGAAGAAGAATAGAGTATATGATTTTATTCTTTATTGCTTTTTCAACTATTCGGAGTGCAAAGGACATTAGGGATTTTATTATTGTTACGTGCATTGCGCTTTCTGCCGTTGTTTTGTACGGATTTGGGCAACGGTTTTACTTAGTGCTGTGGGGTATATTCCCTAAATTTTTTGAGCATTTCTCATATTGTTTTCCATCTTTCCAAACAGGTAACGAGGAATTTGCAAAAGGCTTAGCGTTATGTCTGCCTCAGGAAGCACGAATTACCTCAACATTTGGAGGACATTATGATTTAGCAGCGTTTTTGGTAGTTATGTTGCCCGTGCTTCTTGGTATTTTTGTATTAGTAAAAAAAGTCGCAGCAAAGATTGGTGTTGGAATTTTATTTATTACCTCACTTATGCTTCTTCTTTTCACTGCGTCTCGCGTATCTTTTAGTGCATATTTAGTTGGTGCGACTGTTTCTCTTATACTCATGAAAAAAAAGAAACTTCTTCTTCCAGTGGTACTCTTAAGCATTGCGTTTCTTCTTATTTTCTCAGGGTCTACGGCAAAGCGTTTCCTGGAGACTTTCCGAGTTGTTAGTGTTATCACAGATAATCAGGGAAGAGTTGTTGGTCTTGCAGAGAATAATTTACCAGATAGTCTTAAAAAGAAAATTTCCAAAAATGATTCAGTTGTTGTTGAGGCACCTCCTCCCACACAAAATCTTCCAACAGGGTCTAGTTTTATTACATTTTCCCAAACAGCAGTTGCAACAACAAATGCATACATAAGAAGTCCCATACGTACTTCTGAGGCTCAGCGACTTAAGCTTGCCAATGGAGGACTCGAGATTTCAACAGTGTCGGGGAATTTTCTTACCCAAAAAGCACTGGTCTATGACATTTCATTTACTACTCGTTTTCAGGCTGAATGGCCTAATGCTTGGGCTGCATTTATGACAGATCCTCCTTTTGGAAAAGGTTATTCAACAATTACCCTCGCAACAGACAACGACTACTTGCGTCTTCTTGGCGAATCAGGATTTATAGGTTTTGCAACATTTGCGCTTATATTTATTGTTTTTGCAATTTTTCTCAGAGAAGTACTTCCAGAAACTTCTCCAACAACCAGATATCTTGCCTTGGGAACAGTGGGAGGCGTTGTGGGCCTTATACTTAACGCCGGACTTATAGACGTGTTTGAGGCGTCCAAAGTGGCTGAGACACTCTGGATACTTTTGGGTGTAGTTATTGGTGGACTTTCACTTACGCTCCCCAAGCGTGTTGTCTATATGCAAAATCTTAGAAAAGTTTTGTCATCTCATTTTTTCCTTCTCTTAGTGCTTTGTATTCTTGTGTTTGTTGTATTTGGAGGAGGACTCACTAACTTTTTTGTAGCAGATGATTTTACTTGGCTTAAGTGGGGAGCAACAGCACACCCGGGAGATATTGCACGATGGTTTTATGATGCGCAAGGGTTTTTCTACCGGCCCTTAGCAAAAATTATTATGTTTGTCATGTACTCAGTATTTTCTTTCCAACCTGTTGGGTACCATACAATTGGAATTTTTGTCCATTTCTTTATAGGAATTGGAGTCTATTTGTTGGGAATGGCACTTTTTAAGAAAAAACTCTGGGCATGGACTTTGTCAGCAATCTATCTCATTTTGCCAGTTCATTCAGAAGTACTTTTTTGGATTTCCACCCTGTCCATTAGCTGGTCAACGCTTTTTATGGTCTACGCGCTTGTTGCGTATGTATATTGGAGACAAAAACAATCAAGAGCATTATATGTTTTGTCGCTTTTATTAGGCGTGTTGGGTCTTTTTACCTACGAAATGGGAGTCGTCTTGCCATTACTTTTTCTTATAACAGACGTATTCCTTTTAAAGAAAAAGCTTACAAAAAATACAATTATTTCTCTTGTACCATTTATTATTTTTGATGGTATATATCTTTTTATTCGTTCGTCAGCACATGTTGCGGCACTTGGTGGAGACTATTCATATAGTCTTTCTCACCTTATTCCAAATTTTATTGCGAATTATACAAATTATCTCCTTGCATCCTTTATTGGAGAGAAAGTGGTTGCATGGCAATTTGCAATAAGGCAGGTCGCAAAAATGCATGCACTTTGGGTTGGCCTTGGACTTGTTAGTATGTTGGTGGTTGTTGTACTTGCCTGCTATAAATTATGGAAAAAGGTAGATACTGATTTGTTGAGATTCGTATTGTTTGGGTT
This sequence comes from Candidatus Eiseniibacteriota bacterium, assembly GCA_035631115.1. Taxonomy (GTDB): domain Bacteria; phylum Patescibacteriota; class Microgenomatia; order Levybacterales; family UBA12049; genus DASQJJ01. The sequence goes on along the minus strand of DASQJJ010000006.1, from coordinate 22,291 downwards.
TCTATTTGGCTTTATTGCTCTTTTACCATTTTTAGGACTAGGAAATCTTAGCGAAAGATATAGCTATCTAGGGTCTTTGGGATTTGTTTTTGTTGTCATTGCACTGCTTCGCACATTAGTGCAAAAAGCAAAAAACCTGCCTGCCGGTGGCCAGAGAAATCTTTCAATAAAAATTGCCATAGCAGTGGTGGGAATTGTATTTTTCCTGTATGCAAAAAATGCAATCACCAGTGAATTGAGTCAGTGGAATAAAGCAAGTGCTGCAACATATAGTGCGTTGGCATACTTTCGAGTAGTCAAGGAATATATGCCAAGTCATGCAACGCTGTATATTTCTCATATGCCAACGCGATATGGAAACGCGTGGATTTTCCCCGTTGGATTTGATGATGGATTATGGTTTGTATATCGAGACGATTCGATAAAGGTTGTAAAGACCAAAGACGTTGACGAATCTTTAGCAATAAAGCACTCTCACCCAAGCATTATTCTTAATAATGAATATGTTTTTGATTTTGATAAGGATTATCAGTTACTAGAATATTAAAGTAATGAAAAAATTGGAAATTATTCTTCTAACGCTTCTTCTTATTGGGGCTTTTACGGTACGACTCTATCGATTTTCTGGTCCCATTGCAGACTGGCATTCTTGGAGACAAGCAGATACGTCTTCAGTATCGCGAAATTTTGTTAAATATGGATTTGATTTGCTGCATCCGCGAATTGACAATATTTCCAATGTCCAAACCGATGGAAAATATGAAAATCCAAAAGGATATTTCTTTGCAGAATTCCCACTCTACAATACTGCTCAGGCAGGATTGTATGTATTACTTGGTCATTTTACTCTTGAGGAATGGGGACGACTTGTTACAATTTTCTCCTCTCTTTTTGTAATGATTTTTATCTACCTTCTTTGTAAAAAATATGCAAGCAAAACATCTGGATACTTTGCAGTCTTTTTTTACGCCTTCTTACCATTTGTTATTTACTATTCCCGAACAATACTCCCAGCATCTTCAATGCTGGCAACACTACTAGGAAGTGTCTATTTTTTTGACCTCTTCCTAGATGTGCAATCGACTGGTAAGAAGTATCTATTTTTTTGTATTTCGCTTTTTCTTATTACAGCATCTATTCTTATTATGCCATATGCGCTTTTTTATGCCTTACCATTTTTGTATCTTCTTTGGAAAAAATTTGGCTTTGCATTTTTTCTCAAATGGCAAATATATGCTTATTTGATTCTCGCTATAACGCCTTTTGTCGCATGGAGATTGTGGATGCTTCAGTATCCAGAAGGAATTCCTGCAAATGATTGGCTTTTTAATGGAGGTAACATTCGTTTTACAGGATCGTTTTTTTACTGGTTATTCGCTGAGAGAATGGGAAGGCTTATCTTAGGGTATTGGGGAGTAGCATTATTGGTTATCGGGATTATTGCAAAGAAAAAGCATATTGGATTTTTCTTATCTTTTTTCGTATCAAGCTTAGTATACCTTACCGTTATTGCGAGAGGAAATGTTCAGCATGACTACTATCAATTGGTCATAATGCCAAGTGTTGTAATACTTTTGGGGCTTGGTAGCGAGTTTCTTTTTGTGTCCTCAAAGGAGGTAGTCAATACATATGCTGGATGGGTACTTCTCTGTGTTTGCTGCTTATTTTCTATTGCCTTTGGGTGGTATTCTGTGAGAGATTTCTTTAATATTAATAATCCAAATATTGTTGTTGCCGGGAAAGCAGTCGATAGAGTAACACCTAAGAATGCAAAAATCCTCACTTTTTATAATGGTGATTCGACACTTCTCTATCAGACAAATCGTTTTGGTTGGGCGAGTTTGGAGAAGCCGCTTGAAGATATGATAAAAATGGGAGCTGACTATATTGTTATTCCAAATCCAACACCAAATGATTTGAATGGATTTGGAAAGGACTATAAAGTTGTTGCAGTAACACCGCAGTATCTTATTATAAATTTACATCACAAACAATGAGAGTGCTTATCGTCTCGTCATTTCTTCCGTATCCACTTTTTTCTGGTGGTCACATTCGGCTATTTAATCTTATTAAAGAGCTTTCCAAGCGACACGAAATAACGCTTGTTTGCGAAAAAAGAACACACCAAACAAAAGAAGACATAGATGCTGTAAGAAAATTCTGTAAAGAAATTTTTGTTGTTGATAGAAAAAAACAATGGTCTGCGGAAGTGGTAGTAAAAACTGCCATTTCTTCTTTGCCATTTCTTCTTGCAGGACATACACTGCCACATATGAAGACAATACTCACAAAGCTTCTAAAAGATGAGGTGTTTGATGTTGTTCATATTGAGACATTTTATGTTGCACAAAATGTACCTGACACAACAGTACCAATTGTTTTGGTAGAGCACAACATAGAGTATGCAGTGTATCAGCGATTTGTTGACAATGCGCCATTTCTTCTTAAGCCACTTCTCCAAATTGATGTTGAGAAAATAAAATACTGGGAGAAAAAAGCATGGGAAAATGCAGCAGAGGTTGTTGGTGTATCGGAGGTTGAGGCAAAGCAAATGAGGATAGACAGTAAAGTCGTGCCAAATGGCGTTAATCTTTCGGATTTCCCATATAAGCCCGTTCGACTCGCTCCACTCGCTCAGGGTAAAAACAAAAAAGTTGAGAAGACAATTCTTTTTATGGGGGACTTTAAGTGGATTCAAAATAGAAATACTGCACTGTGGATACTCAAAGACATATGGCCACTTATAGAAAAAAGAGAAAATAAAAATAGAGGAAGAATAAAATTATTGATTGTTGGCAAACATATACCAAATACTATTAAAAAATACGCGAGTCAAAGTATTATTTTTGATGAAAACGCTTCTCACAAAACATCAGATATTTATAAACATGCAGACATTCTGTTGTCTCCTATTCGAGTTGGGGGTGGAACAAGCTATAAAATTTTGGAGGCAATGTCTAGTGGGGTTCCTGTTGTAACAACACAGCTTGGAATAGAGGGACTTAACGCGAAAAATAAAAAACACGCACTTATTGGGCAAACTTCTCAAGAACTGTGCAGTGCTCTTGTAGCACTTTTAGATAATACAAAACTATATAATACAATAAGAAAACAAGCGAGACAATTAATTGAAGAGCAATATTCATGGGAAAAAATTACAAAACAGTTAGAGGAGGTATATGATGAAGCAATCAAAAAATAATACACCACATCTGTCCATAATTATTCTTAATTACAATACAAAACTCATTACTCTTGAGGCGGTGAGGTCGATTGAAACTAATTACCCAAAAGAAACAGCATCTGGGGTCTTCCAAATAATCCTTACCGACAATGCTTCTCCAGATAAATCGCTACAAATGTTTCAAGAATACCAAAAAACAACAAAGACAAAATTTTTTGATGTTGTTGATAATGGGGGAAATATTGGATTTGCTGCAGGAAATAATAAAGGTGTCCCGTATGCAAAAGGAAAGTATGTTTTATTCCTTAACCCTGATACGATTGTGTATCCCAAAACCCTCACTCGAATGATTGAATTTATGGACAATACACCAGATGCAGGAGTAAGTACGTGTCGAGTGGAAATTCCTAGTGGTGCAATAGATGAGGCGTCGCATAGAGGCTTTCCTACGCCCTGGAATGCATTTACTCATTTTTCGGGCCTAGAAAAATTATTCCCTCATTCTCGGGTCTTTGCAGGGTACACCAGAGGATGGGAAGACCTAGCAAGAATTCACACAATTCCTGCAGGTGTTGGAGCATTTTTGCTTACAAGACGAGATGTTGGAGAGAAAATTGGATGGTGGGATGAGGATTATTTTTTCTATGGGGAAGATTTACAATTTTGTTATGACGTGTGGCAAGAAGGATACAAAATATATTATGTACCTGATGTAAAAATTTTACATTTAGGTGGTGTATCTAGTGGTATAAAAAAACACTCGCAAAATATTACAACAGCCAATAATGACATTCGTAAAAAGGTACAAGGCTGGCGCTTTGACGCAATGAGAATTTTTTACAAGAAAAACTATTCATCTCATCACCCAATACTTTCCTGGTTAGTGATGAAGGGAATAGATGCATTACACAAAAAAAATACAAAATAATATGAAAATTGGAATTGATTGTCGGTTGTGGTACGAGACAGGGGTCGGACGATATATTCGTAATTTAGTACTTCAACTTTCAGAAATAGACACCAAAAATGAGTATATATTATTTTTCCGTAAGGAAGAATATGAGTCTGTCCCGCTTCCTGGGGAGAATTTTAGAAAAGTTTTGGCAGATATTCGCTGGCATACATTTGACGAGCAAAAAGAATTTAAAAAGATACTTGAAGAGCAAAAATTAGACCTTGTTCATTTTCCTTATTTTTCATACCCAATCTCGTATAAAGGAAAATTTGTTATTACTATTCACGATTTAATAATCGATCATTTTTCAACAGGGAAAGCTTCAACATTATTTGCGCCGTTATATTTCCTTAAGCAAGTGGGATATAAATTTGTCTTAAAAAATGCTATTGCCCATTCTCAAAAAATAATTGCTGTTAGTGGTGCAACCAAGCAGGAAATAATAGATCATTATCACCCACAACCTGAAAAGGTATCGATAACACCAGAAGGAATAGACCAAAAATTTGAAACACAAGAAAAAATTGATGTGCCAGAAAAATATTTTCTGTATGTTGGGAATGTCTATCCGCACAAGAATGTTTTAAGACTTATAGAAGCCTTTGCCGCAGTGCAAAAAACACACGCAGAAGTCCATCTTATTTTGGTTGGGAAAGAAGACTATTTTTCTAAGAAATTAGAAAAAGAAATACAACAACGACAATTTTCCAATATTCTTTTTTACAAACACACAACAGACTCGCAGCTTTCTTATATGTACCATCATGCGATAGCCCTGGTTGCACCATCTCTTATGGAGGGTTTTGGGTTGCCAGCACTTGAGGCGATGCATCACAAATGTCTTGTCCTCTGCTCTGAAATTCCTTCCTTTTTGGAGGTGTGTGGAGAATCGGCAGTATATTTTGACCCATACAATAAAGAAAATATTGCCAAAACACTTATGATAGCGTATAACCATGAAGTTACGCATATTAATCAGAAAAAAGAGGCAGGAGTAAAAAGAGCAAAGACATTCTCATGGAAAAAAATGGCACAACTAACATATTCTTTATATGAAAGTTGTTTTTCTACCTCTGCCTAGTTGGTAATACTGCCCGCATATACACTTTTATGAAAGTTGCAATAGTCTATGATCGTGTTAATAAATGGGGAGGAGCTGAGAGGGTATTATTATCCCTTCACAAAATCTTTCCGAATGCTCCTTTATACACATCGGTGTATGACAAGAAAAAAGCACAGTGGGCAAAGACATTTCGTGTCCGTACATCTTTTTTGCAACGTATCCCTTTTATAAAATCTCATCACGAGCTTTTTCCCTTCCTTATGCCATTTGCCTTTGCATCATTTTCCTTTAAAAAGTACGACCTGGTTATTTCTGTAACAAGTGAATTTGCAAAAGGTATTCTTCTTCCCAAGGACACAGTGCATATATGTATTTGTCTTACTCCGACAAGGTATTTATGGAGTGGATACAATGAATACTTTTCCAATACAGATTTTCGCTTTCTTACATATCCGCTTATTTGGATATTAAGAAAATGGGATAGATATATTGCTTCTTTTCCCAACAGCTACATTGCGATTTCAAAAGAAGTCAGCAGGAGAATAAAAAAATACTATGGTCAAGAATCTGTTGTTGTATATCCATCAATTCCTCGTATTCCAAAAGCTACAAAGACGAGACTTTTTGAAAAGGGATATTTTTTGGTTGTCTCGCGTCTCTCTCCTTTTACGAGCTATAAGAGAATTGATTTAGCTGTGAAGGCTGCTACAAAATTAAATGCGTCGTTAGTTATTGTAGGAGATGGAGATAGTCGGTATCTTAAGGAGTTTGCTGGTCCGACTGTTCATTTTACTGGGAAAGTAAGCGACCAACAGCTTGCTTTATATTATGCCAATTGTAAAGCGCTTATTTTTCCTGGAAAAGAGGATTTTGGACTTACTATGGTAGAAGCGCTTTCTTTTGGTAAGCCAGTTATTGCTTACAAAGCAGGAGGAGCAGTAGAAATAATCAGAGAAGGTAAAACAGGAATATTTTTTGACAGGCAAACAGTGGACAGTCTTGTTGGGGTATTGAAAAGGTTTCGCGCGAGCCGGTATAATAGTCATACTTGTAAAAAAGAAGCCCTAAGATTTACCGAAAAAGAGTTTCGAAAGAATGTACAAAAGCAAGTAAAACAAGTGCTAAAAAATTTATGAAGATTGTTATGTTTGCAGGAGGAGTTGGAAGTAGGCTATGGCCACTCTCTAGAAAAAATGCTCCGAAGCAATTTGAAAAAATAATAGGGGACAAGACAATGCTTCAGATTACTGTAGGTAAGCTTTTTCCAACCTACGGATGGAATGATATTTATATTTCTACAGGAGCGCATTACGCAGATCATGTAAGTCTTCAGTTGCCTGAATTACCAAAAGACCACGTACTTGTTGAGCCAGAGATGAGAGATGTGGGTCCAGCAGTAGGTCTAGTAACCTCCCTTTTTGAAAAAACCAATCCAGACGAGCCGATTGCACTCTTATGGGGAAGTGACCATTTGGTACGGGAAGAGGCATTATTTAGAGACGTTTTACGCGCTGCAGAAAAATACGTGAAAAAAAATCCCGAAAAAATAGTTTTTGTTGCCCAAAAGCCTCGTTTTCCCAATCAAAATCTTGGCTATATTGAATTCGAAGATGCAACAGAGGCAGAAGGGGACTTTCCTTTACATGCATTTAAAAGCTTTATGTACAGACCACATTTGTCAACGGCAGAAAAATGGGTAAAAGATGGAAAGCATGGATGGAATTTAGGATATTTTGTTACTACTCCACGATTTTTGTGGAAGCTTTTTAAGCAGTTTTCTCCAGAGCTCTTTAAAGATCTTCAAGAAATCCAATTAGCATATGGCACAGACGCATACGAAGCAAAACTTCATGAAATGTACCCGAAGATAGAAAAAATAAGCTTCGATAATGCTGTTTTGGAAAAGATGGACCCCTCTTTTGGGAGAGTTATTTCTATAGATTTAGGATGGAGTGATATTGGAGCATGGGAAGCGCTTAAAGAAGCCTTGTCAGATACCGAAACAGAAAATGTCACAAAAGGAGAAGTTGCTGTCGAAGATTGTACAGATACTCTTATGTACAATTTTACCCACCAATTAGTGGTGGGAATTGATTTAAAAGATATGATTGTGGTGAATACAAAAGATGTTATCCTCGTGTGTCCAAAGGATTCTGTACCCAAAATTAAGAAATTTGTCGAAAAATTAAATGGCACAGATTTAGAGCACCTAACATAATCTATGCCAGTGAAAGAAGTGAAAAAAAGCCAACTATACGAAGCAACAAAAAGACTATTGGATATTCTTTTTGCCCTTTTCTTGCTTGTTATTTTCTCTCCGGTTATCATAATTGTTATTATTGCTATTTGGTTAAGCTCTCCTGGACCTATTTTGGCAGATACCCCGCAGAGAGTGGGTAAAAGCGGAAAGCTTTTTAAAATGTATAAATTTCGCTCTATGGTGCGAAATGCACATGAAATCCTTAGGGAAAATCCTCAATTTGCCAATCTTTTTGAGGATTATAAAAAAGGAAGCTATAAATTAAAAAACGATCCTCGAATTACCCCTGTTGGAAGAATTATTAGAAAATATTCATTAGACGAGGTTCCGCAACTAGTTAATATTTTAATGGGAGATATGAGTTTGGTTGGTCCTCGTGCATATTACCCAGACGAGCTCAGAGATCAGCAGAAAAATTACCCAAGCACAAAAGATGCAGTAAAAGTCGTGTTGTCGGTAAAGCCTGGCCTTACAGGATTCTGGCAAGTGAGTGGACGGTCGCAAATAAATTTTGATAAAAGGATTGCTATGGACGCGGAGTATGTACATAAAAGATCAATCATGTATGATATTGCTATAATTCTCCAAACTCCATGGGCGATGATTTCGGGCAAAGGTGCTCTCTAATATTTGACAAACAACGTGAAAGTTCCGTATGATTAATCGTATGGATGGATTTGAAAAAATGGATTTGGAGAAAGCTTCTTCTCAGAATAAAAAAACAACATCTACAAACTTTGTTAGCATGAGATCAAAAAAACGACTAAAACTTGGCAGAAAATCCTATATTGCTCTTGGTGTACTCGGATTTGTTGTTTTATTTGTCCTTTTTGGAATTATTATTCCTGGATTTGCAGCGCTCAATCAAGCAAAAAAGACTTATGCAGTTGCCAAGGTTGCTATCGCATCCCTAAAACAGCAGAATGTTGAAGATGCCTCAACTCAATTGGCAGCGGTAAGACCAGAGCTTCTTAAGACGCAAAAATCTGTCCAAAATATGGGATATCTCAATTTTGTCCCTTTGATGAATTTTTATTACTCAGATGTACTTCATTTAACCAATGCAAGTGTCTATGGTCTCCAGGCGGCACAGATTTTGGTTGATAGTATTAAGCCATATGCGGATGTATTAGGCCTTAAGGGTGCACATAGTTTTGTTGGAGGGTCGGCACAAGATAGAATTCAAACAGCAGTGACAACCATGAGTAAAGTAACCCCCAAAATAGATGAGATTGGAGCTCAGCTAAATCTTGTGCAAAAAGAAATTGACCAGGTTAATCCAGGTCACTACCCAGCACTTTTAGGAGGTCAAAGGGTGCAAGATACCTTAAAAGGAGTACGGACAGGTGTTGATGAAGCAACAACATTTGTTAATGAGGCAAAGCCTCTTATAAAAGTATTGCCAGGACTTCTTGGCGAGCCAAAAGAGACAAAATATTTAGTGTTATTCCAAAACGATAAAGAACTGCGTCCTACGGGTGGATTTATTACTGCATACGCTATATTCCGCTTAGAAAAAGGCGTTATTCACGTTGATTCGTCAAGTGACATATATAATCTAGACGCAACCATTGGTAATAAGCCTGCATCTCCACGCATTATTCAAAAATACTTGCCCAAAGAGCCATTATGGAATTTACGCGATACGAATATGTCTCCTGACTTTAAGCAATCAATGGAAGATTTTAATAAGCTTTACGTAAAAGCAGGAGGATATGTACCAGTAAGCGGTATTATTGCTCTAGATACGCACGTATTAGTTGCCGCAATGAATATTCTAGGAGATATAGACGTTGATGGTGGACACTTTACCACAAAAGAAGATCCACAGTGCAAGTGTGCACAGGTTATTTATGCTATGGAAGAATATGCGGATACGCCCGTTGGATATATTAAATCAAACAGAAAAGGTATTATTGGAGACTTGTTATATGCCATTATGCAAAAAGCATTTGCTTCTTCTCCAAAGTTATACTGGGGTCCATTATTCCAGACAATGATTAATGAGATTAATCAAAAACATATTATGTTTAATCTTGTAGATAAAGATGCACAATCTGGCCTTGAATCCTTAAATGCTGCAGGGAGAATAGTTGCTTTTACAGGAGATTATCTTCATGTAAATGATTCAAATTTTGGCGGTGCAAAGTCTAACCTTTTTATTAAAGAAAGTGTAGACACTAAATACGAAGTAAAAGGCGATGGAAGTGTAACCAAAACAGTAACGCTGAGCTACAAAAATCCATTCGCCCCATCTGATTGTAATCTTGAGCATGGAGGACTCTGTCTAAATGCAATACAACGAGACGTTGTACGAGTGTACGTACCAAAAGGAAGTAAGCTGGTAAGCAGTACTGGCTCGGAGGTAAAAGTTATCTCATACGACGAATTAGGTAAAACAGTCTTTGAAGGATTTGTAACAGTACGCCCACTAGGGGCAGCAACATATACGATAAGCTATGAATTGCCATTCAAGGTAAGCTCAAGTAACTTACCTGTCTTAATTCAAAAACAACCAGGAACCGATGGAATCGTCTACACAGTAAACGTGGGAAACAGACAAGTTGATTCCTTTACTCTCGATACCGATAAAACACTCAATCTTGCCGTAAGATAACTGCCCATGAATCGAATTGTCGTTGAAGGAATTGTTTTAAAACGCCGCAATAGTGGAGAGGCAGATAGAATTCTTACCATTTTTACCCGAAAATTTGGAAAAATGTCTATAAAAGCAGCAGGGGTTCGAAAAATTACCAGTAAAAGGTCTTCTCACATAGAGCCTCTTAACTATTCAATTTTGTCCTTGTATCAAGGTAAGGGCATGCCTATTCTGACAGAAGTAATGACAAAAGAAAGTTTTGGCGAGTTAAAACAAGACTTAACAAAGATTGGTTTTGCGTATCATTTGTGTGAATTGGTAGATGGATTATGTCCAGAAGGACAGGAAAATGGGCACGTTTTTGATTTACTGAGTAGTGTCTTATTTGATTTGTGCGGAGACTGCAATGTAGCCGAAAGAATCCATGAATTTGAAATTGCTCTTCTTACAACGCTTGGGTATTGGTCCGAAAGAAGTGCGCAACTGCAGATGTCTTCTGTTATTGAAAGCATTTTAGAAAGAAAGCTAAAAACCCGTGCAATGCTGCCAAAATTAATTGCGTTAAGCAATTATCCTGAACGTTAGTGAAGGATCTCAAAGTTGACAAATCTTGCTTTTCTTTGCTATACTAATATATAGCAGTGATGAAAAGGTTGGAATCTTGGAGCTGCGCCAAACTAATCAAGCGGTGTAACTTAAGCGAATTTCGATAGTTATACAATTAGGGTGGAACCACGAGAAGCACTCGTCCCTAAATAATAGGACGAGTTTTTTTGTGGAAAAGTTAGATTTTATGCAGTGAAGTCCTTGGAAAAGACAGAGCAAACAAATCTAACAAAAAGTGTAGGTGCGCAATGGATGACATCGCATCTGAATAAGGGTGGAACCGCGGAGTATCCTAGATACCTTCGTCCCTTTTCCAAAGAAGGGAGGTGGTATAGGGTATGATTAAATAAATAAAAGGTTTCCAAAAATAAGTTTGGTTCAATGAGAAGTCATTGATAGAATATAATGTGCTGTTCTTAGGCGGCACAAAAAAGGAGCTATGTCTAGAGAAAGAAGTTTGATAGTATAGAACTATGAATAACAACACAACAATGGAGAAAATTGTCGCTTTAGCAAAAAGGCGTGGATTTATGTATCCAGGCTCGGATTTATATGGTGGTTTGGCTAATACCTATGACTATGGTCCTATGGGTGCCGAACTCTTGCGTAATATTAAAAATCTTTGGTGGACAACTTTTATTACGAAAAGAGCAGACATGGTAGGACTGGATGCAAGTATTATTTCGCATCACAGAATTTGGGAGGCAAGTGGTCATGTGGCAGGCTTTGCCGATGCAATGATAGACTGCAAAAATTGTAAGCTGCGCATGCGGGCAGACCATCTTATTGAGAATGCACTGAATAAGTCGGTAGAAGGCTTGTCCCCAGAAGAACTAGATGCAATTGTAAAAGATAATGACATTCTCTGTCCAAATTGTGCAATCAAACCATCCCAATGGACGAAAGTAAGAAGGTTTAATTTATTATTCCCAGTTGAGTTGGGTATAGTAGAGGGTGAGGGTGGTAAAGGGTACTTACGAGGTGAGACGGCACAAGGTATGTTTGTGAATTTTCAGAATGTTATCAACTCAACGCGTGTTAAATTGCCATTTGGTATTGGGCAAATTGGTAAATCTTTTAGAAATGAAATAACCCCTGGCCAATCTATTTTCCGAACCATAGAATTTGAGCAAGGCGAGATAGAATACTTCTTTGACGAGAAGAAAACCAGTTGGGAAACCCTTTTCGAGGAGTGGAAGACAGATATGTACAACTTTGTTGCTAAAAAGCTGGGAATTAAAGAGGAAAATCTGAGATGGAGAGTGCATGATGATAAAGAACGGTCTTTTTATAGCAAGCGTACAGAAGATTTGGAGTACCAATTTCCTTTTGGTTTTAAGGAATTGTGGGGCTTAGCATATAGGACCAATTACGACTTATCGCAGCATCAAGAATTCTCCAAAAAGGATTTAACCATTACAGATCCTACTACAAATGAGAAGATTTTACCTCATGTTATTGAACCTGCTGTTGGTATTAATCGTCTTATGCTTATGGTGTTATGCGATGCATATGTGGAAGAAGAAAATAGAACTGTTCTTAAACTTCCTGCTCATCTTGCCCCGGTTAAGGCTGCTGTTTTTCCTTTATTGCCAAATAAGCCTGAATTAGTAGAAAAAGCACGAGAGGTATTGGAAATATTACAAGATTCTATAAATGGGAAGGTACTGTGGGATGACAGAGGTAATATTGGTAAAAGATATCTTTCCCAAGATGAGATTGGTACGCCATTTTGTGTGACAGTTGATTTTGACAGCTTACAAGATAGCGCTGTAACTGTAAGAGACCGTGATAGTGCTCAACAAGAAAGAATACAAATCTCCAACTTATCAGCATATTTATTACGAAAGCTTCAATAACTTCCTGTTGACAAGCATTTTAGTATCTATCACAATAATTCTATGAAATGGAATAAGTGGTATACAGTTGCTGCAGTTGTTGTAGTGGTACTTCTTGTTGGAATTGGGACATGGTTTGTATTGAATAGATCTGCAAAGAAAGTGCCTGCAATCATGGACGAAACACAAAATGTACTTACGCTCTCCCCAGATGCAATTGGACTATCTGTAGCATTTAGGGCTGATAATAAGGCAATGAAATTTACCGTTGCCAACGCAAATGGTATTAATTCTATTGAATATCAGATTTCTTACACAAAAAATGTAAAAGACGAGGATGTACCTGAGGGACTTATTGGTACGGTAGATATGAATCCTGGAGACAAAACAGCGTCAATTGGATATAGAGAGTTTGGGACATGCTCTAGTGGAGTCTGTAGATATGATACAGTAGTCTCGCCTGTCAAACTTACTCTCAAAGTAGTCAAGTCGGATGGAAAGGTCTACCAAGTAGAAAAGACAGTATCAATCCCTCAGTAAATGAGTCATTATAGCTAATTATTTTCCAACTGGCATGGGGGAAGTGTTAGAGGTAGTCCTGCATCTCTTACAGCCTTTTCTAGGCCCTTTGCCACATTTTTCCTTAATCTGTTTCTCCTTTGTGCTTCAGGTCTATCTCTATTAATTAAATCTTCTCTAGCTATTTCTGCCAAATCAGAAGGTAGATCACCTTGTTTTATACCCCCTCTGCAGCTTCGTGGACAATACCCATTCCCTAGAAGATTTCTACAAAAATCAGGTCCACTGCTCATAGAGAAGAGTATATCTCTTCTTTTCTCATTGCTCAAATTTAGTGCCGAGTTTTCAAAAGCAAACTATATATAGTGCTTGACAGGCACTATTTTTTGGTTCATTATGATATATAGTAGTATTAAGTAGGAAAAAGTAGGACAAAAGATATGTTACTAGGCAGGTACGACAGTAAAATAGGAAGTAAATTTCAGATTTCTTTCCCGAAGAAATTTCGAAAGGAAATGGGAGATAAGCTGATATTTACCAAAGGACTTGAGAATTGCTTGATAGTCGTATCTGAGAAGGATTGGAAGACATTACTAGAAGGCACAGAGGGACAGCCATTTACCGGTAGGGCAACAAGAAAGATGCAGCGATTCCTTCTGGGAAATGCACAAGAAGTTGAGTTGGATAGTAAGGGAAGATGCGTTATTCCTCAGTATTTACGGGAATACGCACAAATACACGAAGAAATTGTTTGCGCAGGAATAGAAAGATTTGTTGAGATTTGGGATAAAAAGACATGGGACGAAGAACAAAAAAGTCTAACAGGAAATATAGAAACAATAGCAGAGAAATTAACTGTCCCTGCCTCGCCGGCAGGCAGGCAGAAAGAAACAGGGAATGAGTAACTATCACATTAGCGTTCTTTTACAAGAAGCAGTAGATGCTTTACAGATACAAAAGGGCAAAAAATATATTGATGCAACACTTGGCGCAGGTGGACATTCGTTTGAGATGCTTAAACAGGGAGCCTTGATATTGGGCATTGATCAGGATGAAGAGGCACTGGAAGAAGTAAAAGAGAATTTCAAATTTCAAGTTTCAAATTTCAAATTAAAACTTGCACAGGGGAATTTTGGCAACATAGCACAGATTGCCCGGGAGAATGGATTTGAAAAAGTGAGCGGAGTGCTTTTTGACATTGGAGTGTCTAGTCATCAGCTGGATACAAATATACGAGGATTTTCATTTCTCACAGAAGGACCTTTGGATATGAGAATGAATAGCGATCTTGCCACAACTGCAGCGGATTTGGTTAATGGATTACATAAAGGAGAGCTTATTGATCTATTTACCAAATACGGTGAAGAACCATTTGCAAGGAAAGTAGCCCAGGTAATCGTAAAAAATCGTTTGGAAAAACCAATCCAAACTACAAAAGAATTAGCAGATTTGGTTGCCAGGAGTGTTCCAAAGATTGGTAAGACACATCCAGCAACGAGAATATTTCAGGCGTTACGAATTGTTGTAAATGACGAACTCAACGTATTGGAGCAAGGATTAAAACAAGCAACAGATTTATTGGAGAAAAATGGGAGACTCGTGGTTATTACCTTTCATTCTTTGGAAGATAGGATTGTAAAAAGAGCATTTGAGAAGTACGAAGGGAATGGGCTTGGAAAAATAATTACAAAAAAACCCATTGTCCCACTTGATACAGAGATAGAAAGTAATAAAAGAGCCAGATCGGCAAAAATGAGAGTATTTGAAAAAATATGAAAAAAACAACAAAAATATTAGCAGCACTTGTACTCGTTGTTGCTGCGTTACTTTTAACACGAATTGTTTTATCCAGTGCATTTTCTGTTGATGGGATTGCTCTGGACGGTATTAACACTCAACTGGAGGCAATCTCCAAAGAGAATATGCTCTTAAAAGAAAGATTGTATACTGCGTCTTCATATGTTACTGTTGCATCAGACGCTGCGAATTTAGGATATGTTGAGCAAAAGTCACAAATCTCCTTAAGCGGCACATCTCCCTTGGCAATCAAACAATGAGGTGGCGATATCTAGCAACTGTATATATTTTTGTTTTCCTATTTTTAGCCGTATCCCTAAGGCTTTTTTATTGGCAAGTAGTAAAAGCAGAAGAGCTTACCAGCATGGGACAATCTCAATATGGAAGTCTTATTAGCATAGAGCCCAAAAGAGGCGATATACAAACCCGCGATGGTTTTCCTCTTGTCACTAACAGGCTTTCTTATCTTGTTTTTGCAAATCCCAAAGAAATAAAAGATGCAGATAAGGTTGGGAATGTTTTGAGTCCTTTACTCGATATTGCCAGTGCTTCGTTATCTGCTCGACTTACTCAAAATGGATTTTGGGTTTCTTTAAAGAGTGGTATTGACACCAAAACAAAAGACGCGATAGACGCTCTGCACATTCCGGGTGTCGGGTTTGAAGAAGATTATGCGAGATTATATCCAGAGGCATCTATGGCTGCAACGCTTCTTGGCTTTGTAGGGAAAGATGAAATAGGGAATGCAAAAGGGTATTTCGGCCTTGAAGGATACTATGATAGACAATTAAAAGGAAGATATGGCCAGGCAGTAGAAATTCATGATGCCCTGGGTCGTCCAATTCTTTCTCAATTATCAGGTAATGGAACAGTCCAGGATGGTAGAACATTAGTACTTACTATAGATAGATCTTTGCAGTTTTTGGTAGACCAGAAGCTAAAAGAAGGAGTAGAGAATTTTGGTGCAACGAGTGGAATGATTGGCATTATGGATCCAAAAAATGGGGATATTTTGGCTATGGCCAACTACCCATCTTTTGATGAAAATACTTTTTGGCAGTATGACACTTCTTTATACAGAAACCCCTTTATAACTGATTTGTACGAACCAGGATCCACTATTAAGCCTCTTGTCATGGCAGGGGCATTAAATAATGGCTTGGTTAAGCCTGATACAACATGCCCAATCTGCAGCGGTCCTGTAAAGGTGGGTGATTATGACATTCATACATGGAATAATGAATATTTTCCTAATATTTCTATGAAAGATATTATTAGGCATTCAGACAATACAGGTATGGTGTATGTATCCGAGAAAATGGGACTTGATAAAATGGTTTCAAACTTTGAAAATTTTGGTCTCACCAATACGACAGGAATAGATCTTCAGGGTGAGACCAACTCACATATGTTAGACAGGAAGACATGGTATCCAATTGACGTTGCAACAAGCGCATTTGGACAAGGAATATCTGTAACTGCCTTACAACTTTTGGATGGATTCGCAGCTCTTGCCAATAATGGTGTGCGTATGCAGCCGCGAGTTGTCGACAAAATTGTTACAAGTGATGGAGAAACAATACCAATTCCTCCCAAAGAGCTCTCCCATCCTGTTTCTTCTACAACAGCAAAAGTTATGACAGAAATGCTTGTTTATACGGTAAATAAGGGAGAAGCAAGTTTTGCAAGAATAAAAGGCTATAGAATTGCTGGAAAAACAGGCACAGCATCTATTCCAGTTGCTGGTCATTATGACCCTACCCAGACAATAGCATCATTCATAGGGTATGCGCCAGCAGACAATCCAAAATTTGTTATGCTTGTTGTATTTAATAAGCCAACTGCGTCAATTTATGGAGCTGAAACAGCAGCACCAACATTTTTTAGCATCACTCGCCATATTCTTTCGTATTATGGTATTGCCCCGACAGAAAATGAGTAATACTACTATGTATGTTTAAAAAACTTCTTATCTATATTGCGTTATGGTACTTGAAGAATGCAGCAAGAATCCAACTTGCAAAAATAAAGCCAAAAATTATTGGAGTTGCAGGAAGTAGTGGGAAAAGCTCTTTGTCAAATCTTATTTTTGCAATTATCTCCGAAAAATTTGTAACCAAGCAAAGTCAAGGAAAAAATTCAGAAACAGGGCTCCCCTTAGATATTCTCGATATTTCTATGAAAGGAGTATCTGTCTTTGACTGGATTGTGGTATTTTGTCAGATACCAATACAACTACTAATAAATTGGAAACGATGCGAATATTATATTGCGGAGATGGGAATTGATGGACCAAAAGAGCCTAAAAACATGAGCTATCTCTTGTCATTTCTTGATCCAATCATTGGCATTGTCACTAATGTTTCATTGGAGCATAGTGTGTATTTCGAGCCATATGTTGAGGAAGTAGATCCTTTACTAAAGACAAAAAAAATACTTGATTTGACTGCAGAGCAAGAGACTATGCTTCTTCTCTCACTTCCAAAAGAGGGGACAGTAATTGTTAATCTTGATGATGTCCATATAGCTCGAATACTAAAGGAAATAGACAGCACAAAAATTACTGTTTCGCTGGAAAAGGATGCAGATTTGCAAGGAAAAGATATTGATATCTCATTATCTCGATTTCGAATGATTATTGCATACGCAGGAAAAAATTACCCACTCACAATTAGTCAACCATTGCCTCGGCATTTTGCATATGAATTTCTTTTTGCATTAGGTGTTGGGGTGTCCTTAAAAATTCCTCTAGAAGAATGCATTACTCTTCTCGAAAAGCATTTTTCTCTTCCAAATGGAAGACTCAGCTTTTTTAAAGGAATAAAGAATACTACTCTTATTGATTCAACATACAATAATGCAACTTTGCCACCAATTTTGGATATTCTTGACTTTGTTAAAATGATTTCTGGTGACAGACGAAAAATTGCCATTATTGGCGACATGCGTGAGTTGGGGGATGCAAGTGAAGATGCGCATAGAGTGTTGGCAAAGAAAATATTACAAACAGTTGATTATGCTATTGTTATTGGTCCGCTCAGCGAACAATATATTGTGCCCATTTTACGAGAAGCATCATTTTCCTTTGAAGATTTTCCCGATGTCACATCGAGTAAAGAAGCGATAGTAAAATTAATTAAAGAAGGAGATGTAATTTTAATTAAAGGGTCACAAAATACATTATTCTTAGAAAGAGTAGTTGAAATGCTTTTAGCAGATAAAAAAGATGCAATACGCCTTACTCGAAGAGGAGAATTTTGGGATAAAAAAAGATTAGATGTACTCTAGAGCTATTTTTTGATTTATCTTGAGTTTTTTATCTTTTATCGTGCCATGTGGGAGTTCTACTACTTTATTAAATGAGGGATTCCAAAAAAAAAGACTGTTTGGTTGTAGTCCTTCTTTTATTTTTTGGACAATATTCTTTCTATCAAGAATGATAACATCAATCGGATACCTAACGCCAATAGTATGAATACCAAAACGGGTTTTGAAAAGAATTGGTTGGGGCTTGCTTCCGATAAGTCCTTTCCAGGCTAAAATTTTGGGTATTTTATGGACTTGCAGGGTTACGGTCATACTTCCAATATAGTGAAAAAAGAGTAAAAAAGCTATAATATCCACATGTGGCAAGCGTTAAAGAATCAGTATCATCTCTTGGTCGCAATTCTTGCCAATCTGCGGTACGCCTTCCCTGGAAGAAAGCTAATAATTATTGGTGTAACAGGTACTGATGGCAAGACAACGACAGCAAGTCTTATCTATCACATACTCAAGTCTACAGGGCGCAATGTTTCTCTTATTTCGACAGTAAGCGCTATTATTAATGGACAGGTCTATGACACAGGTTTTCATGTTACTAATCCCGCGTCTTTTCCTTTGCAGCGCTTCTTGTCTCTTGCTGTGAAGGCTAAAAAAAGTCCTAGCTATCTGGTTTTGGAAGTAACCTCACATGGACTCGACCAGAGTAGAGTATGGGGAATTCCTTTTGCCATAGGAGTTGTTACGAATGTATCCCACGAGCATTTAGACTACCATAAGACATACGATAATTATCTCAAAACAAAGGCAAAGCTTTTGCGAATTGCACACACCGCAATTATAAATAAAGATGATATGTCATATGAGCCATTTAAAAAAATTCTAAAGAGTAAAAAGGTTTTGACCTATTCTGCTGAAGGAGACGGTGATGTAGTTGCAACAGATATTAATTTACCAAAACATTTTTTAGGCATACATAATTTATACAATGCATTAGCAGCAACAACTGTTTCTTTACAGCTATCAATACCAATACGTGATATTAATACTGCACTCGACACATTTGTTTTTCCAACAGGAAGAGGAGAGTTGGTATATACCAATGGATTTTCTGTTATGGTTGATTTTGCCCACACTCCAAACTCATTCGACTATCTTCTCTCTTCACTTCGCCCTCAAGTAAAGGGACGTCTTATCCATGTTTTTGGCTGTGCTGGGAAAAGAGATACGAGTAAAAGGCCTCTCATGGGGAAATTTGCGTCATTGTATGATGATGTTATTATTCTCACTAGCGAAGATCCACGAGGTGAAAATCAAGACGCCATTGCTCAACAGGTACGTCAAGGTATGCAGAAGAAGGCGCTTGAGGTAATGGTAATTCATGACAGAGAAGAGGCAATTAAAAAAGCAATTTCGATTGCCAGAAAAGGTGATTTTATTGTTATTACTGGAAAAGCGCACGAGAAATCTATGAATTATGGAAAAGGAGAAGAGCCATGGGACGAATTTAAAGTCATTGAAGATGCTTTGAAAAATAAATAAATAATCCAATATGAAAGAACAAAAACACATTCATTTTGTTGGAATAAAAGGGGTTGGAGTTGCTCCACTTGCCATTATTGCAAAGGAAGTAGGATTTACTGTAAGCGGAAGCGATATTGTAGATGGTTTTATAACGGATGTTATTTTAAAAAAAGCAGGTATTATTCCTTTGGTGGGGTTTGAGGAGATGCATGTTGTTGGTGCTGATTTGGTTATTACAACAGGTGCACACGGAGGATATGACAATGAAGAAGTAGTATATGCAAAAAAGAATGGCATACCTGTCATAACGCAAGGAGAAGCAGTGGGAAAATTTATGAATGGGGAGATATTGGGTGCACATGACACAATAGGAATTTCTGTTACAGGTACGCATGGAAAGACAACAACAACAGCACTTATTGCAAAAATTCTCAAAGATGCACATGCGGATCCGTCATGGGTTATTGGTACTTCGGAAATCCCCTCTTTGGGTAGTGGTGGACATTTTGGAAAGGGTCAGTATTTTGTTGCAGAAGCAGATGAATATGCAAATGAGCCAGTCTATGATAAGACTCCAAAGCTTTTACTCCAATATCCAAAAATTGCTGTAATTACCAATATCGAGCACGATCATCCCGATGTCTATGCGACAGTTGATGAAGTACGAAAAACCTTTTTACAATTTGCCAACCACCTTCCCAAAGATGGATTCCTTGTTACTTGTGGGGACGATATGCAAGTGCAAACTTTATTAAAAGAATTTTCTGGCAAAGTCTCTACATATGGATTCTCTGAGAGGAATATGTTTTGTATAAAAAATGTTTCAAAATCATCAGAGGGAATTTCGTGGAATATTATGTCTGAAGGTAAAACCGTTTCTTTGTCTATGTCAGTACCGGGCGAACATAATGCATTCAATGCAACAGCTGCATATATTGTTGCAATGCACTGCGGAGTTTCAGACGAAGATATTAAAAAAAGCTTACTGACTTTTTCCGGGACAAAGAGGAGATTGGAATATGTAGGACAATTGCCTTCTGGAGCACTTCTGTATGATGACTATGCTCATCATCCAACTGAAATACAAAAAACATTAGACGCGCTAAAAGAAAAATATCCAAGCAAAAGAATTATTTGTGTATTTCAGCCTCATACCTACTCCAGAACAAAATTGTTGTTCGATCAGTTTATTGACTCATTAGCCATATCTGACGAGATAATCATGAGTGATATCTATTCCTCGAAAAGAGAAGCATACGACTCAACAGTGTCCTCTGCGATGCTCGTTGAAAGACTATTCCAGTATAAGCCTGTAATACTGGCTAAAACACTCCAAGATGTGGTAAAATATATCAATCAGCATCATTATGGCGATGAATCAGTCATTGTCACTATGGGTGCTGGAGACATCTATACAGTAGCAAATCAAATATTGGAGCACGGAAGTGCTCCAGTTGTGTCTTAATACTATGGAAAAATTACTTATTACAGGTGGAAAAAAACTAACAGGAACAGTTAGGGTATCTGGATCAAAAAATGTTGCCTTAAAGGCACTTGTTGCAGCATGTCTTACGGAAGAGGAAGTTATCATTCACAATGTGCCCCATATTTCTGATTTTTTCATAATGGCAGAGATTTTGGAAGAATTGGGAGGAAGCGTTAAGGTAAATGACCACACAGCAACAATACATGTTAAAAAGTTTACCAATCACGCAATTCCACTGGAGAAAGGTGCGCAAGTTCGCGTTTCGTCTCTTTTTTTGGCACCCCTCCTTTTGAGAGTTGGAGAGGCAATTATTCCAAATCCTGGAGGATGCCGTCTGGGTGCACGACCAATAGATAGATTAGTTGATGGGATAAAAAGCCTTGGGGCACAGATTACGTACCATTCAGAAGACGGATATTTCCATGCAAAGACAAATGGCCTAAGTGGCTCAATATTTACTTTCGCTAAGAATACCCATACAGGTACAGAAGTAATGCTTTTGGCTGCTGTTTTGGCCAAAGGGACAACTATCTTAAAAAACGCAGCACAAGAGCCAGAAGTAGATGATCTCATCGATCTTCTTGTGAGTATGGGAGCACAGGTAGAGCGTACACAACCTCGAGAGATTACTATTGTTGGTGTAAAAAAGCTTCACGGTACTATCTTTACTATTAGCCCTGACAGAAATGAAGTTGTCACTTTTGCTATTGCAGCATTAGCAACAAAAGGAGATATTCATATCGATGGAGTAAAAGTGGATCATATTAATGAATTTTTGCAAGCACTAGATAGTATTGGAGGAGGACACGAAATACAAGAAAATGGCATGAGATTTTATTATAAAGGACAATTGCAGGCAACAGATGTTGTTACCAAGCAATATCCTGGATTTATGACAGATTGGCAAGCGCCATGGGCTGTGCTTATGACTCAAGCACAAGGAATTTCTACAATTCATGAAACCGTTTTTGAGAATAAAATGGGATATGTAGATGACTTGAATAAAATGGGGGCACACATAAAGCCATTCCATCCAAAAATAGAAAATCCAGAAGCATTTTACAATTTTAATTTAGAAGACGACAAGCCTGAATATGTTCATGCAATTCAAATAAAAGGTCCAAAGCAGCTGCATAATGCGGTAGTCACGACAATAGATTTGCGTGCTGGTGCAGCAGTCGTGTTGGCAGGTCTCATTG
>DASQJJ010000005.1:0-3657 GCA_035631115.1 Candidatus Eiseniibacteriota bacterium | reverse complement strand
CAATGGATTTTTGAAAAAATGTTTGAAAAGGGTATTGCCTACCGCGGAAAGACCCTATCCAACTGGTGCCCAACAGATCAAACCGTACTAGCTAACGAGCATGTAGAAAATGGATTGTGCTGGCGGTGTGGAGATACTGTTGTCCAGAAAGAAGTAGAGCAGTGGTTTCTCAAAATCACCGACTATGCAGAAAAATTACTGTGGAATAAAGATGGCAATGGAGTTGAATGGCCAAAAAGTGTTATGGCAGCACAGAATGACTGGATAGGAAGGAAGCAGGGAATTGAGATAACCTTCCCCGTCATTCTGGGGAACGAAGTGACTCCAGAATCTTTTAAGGATGGATCCTGGACAAGTCAGGATGACGTTTTAACAGTAACTGTATTTACCACAACTCCAATTAACTTTGGTGCAACATTTATTGTTGTAGCCCCAGAGCATCCAATACTCAAAAAAATTACTACGCCAGAACAAAAAAATGCTGTTGAAAAATATATTCAAGAAGCATCGGAAAAAACAGAGATTGACAGAATGAGTGAAGGAAAAGAGAAAACAGGTGTTTTCACAGGCTCGTATGCCATTAATCACGTTAATGGGGAAAAAATTCCTGTATGGGTTGCAGATTATGCACTTATTAAATTTGGAACAGGTGCGGTACAAGGTTGTCCTGGGCACGACCAAAAAGATTTTGAGTTTGCAAAGAAATTCGGTATCCCAACGCCTCGTGTTATTGTTGGTCCTCATGGAGAAACAGGTCCTATTACAGAAAAGGCAGATCAAGTAAAGTCGTATGTTAAAGCTGGCGTTATGATGAATTCAGGCTTCTTAGACGGTATAGAATTTACTGAGGCAATGGAGAAGACAAAAGATTATTTTGAAGCAAAAGGCTGGGGTAAAAGGGTAGTTACGTACCATCTTCATGATTGGTCGGTCTCCAGGCAAAGATATTGGGGAACTCCCGTGCCAATGATACATTGCGATACAGATGGAATGGTTCCTGTGCCAGAAAAAGATTTACCAGTTAATTTACCATACGATGTTGATTACCAGCCAAAAGGAAGAGCGCCTCTGGAGACAAATGAGGAGTGGATGAATGTATCGTGTCCAAAATGCGGTGGTCCTGCGAAAAGAGACCCAGAGACTCTAGACACATTCTTTGATAGTGCCTGGTATTACTACCGATACATAGACCCACAGTACAGCAAGGGTCCATTCGATCCCAAAGAAGTTGCAGAGCTTATGCCTGTAGATATTTATTTTGGTGGAGGAGAGCACACGTTGGGACATACTCTTTACGCACGATTTTTTACAAAATTCTTTAAAGATTTGGGGCTGGTGGATTTTGATGAGTTTGCAAAAAAGCGTGTCCAGCATGGCATTGTCTTGGGTCCAGATGGCAATAAAATGAGCAAGAGTAAGGGCAATGTAATAAATCCAGACGATTTGGTAAAAGAATTTGGCACAGATGCAGTGCGCGTTTATTTATCTTTTATGATGCCCTACAATGCCACAGGCCCATGGGCACCAGGCGCGATGTATGGAATGTTTCGCTTTCTTAAAAGAGTATGGGACCTACAATACAAATTAAAAATTGAGGACTCCACAATGACAAACGAAGATCTCTTCCACATGCATACAGCCATAAAAAAAGTTGGGGAGGATATTGAAGATATTAAATTTAATACAGCAGTTGCGCACATGATGAAATGGCTTAATTACTTAGAGAGCAAGCAGACTGTGGGGCAGGAAGAATTCATGAATTTTCTGATTATCCTATCCCCATTTGCTCCGCATGTTACAGAAGAGCTCTGGCAGTTACAGCGTCTCACTGATAGCGAGGCTAAAGATGTCCCTTTTGTCTCTATTCATCAGCAGGCATGGCCTAGCTATGATGAGAAGCTGATAGTTTCTGATACAGTTGTGGTTGCAGTACAGGTAAATGGCAAACTGCGAGATACAATAGAAATTAAAAATGAAAAAATAAAAATGCAAAATGAAGCAGAAGAATTGGCCATGAAATCAGAAAAGTTACAGGCACACTTGGAAGGAAAGTCTGTGAAAAAAGTTATCTACGTGCCTGGAAAAATATTAAATTTTGTGGTAAGTTGACATTTACTTGGCGAAAAGGTATTATAGGCTTTATGCAATATAGAATAGAAGATATACCTGTTGGAATTTCTGGTTTTTCTCATCTTTTAGGAGGCGCAGAGGCAAAGAGGCGAGCAAGATTGGTAAGTCCAGAGGAAGCAGCTGAAGTTGCAGCAATGCCCGTTAGTGCACTTACTCCTGCACAGGCATTTTTTAGAGCAGAACAAGTAATGCAGTCTAGATTGGCAAGGGGAGATGCAAATTTTGGAAGACTTCATCCGACAGATACCAACTCAGGTTTAAATGGGCTCAGGCTTAATCTTGAAACCGCAAATCTTAAAAAAACCTTGTTGGATAGAGCAAGAGGAATAAAATAATCTTCATTTTTACTCCCTGAAAGTCATCTACGTGCCTGGAAAAATATTAAATTTTGTAGTTTAGGTCGGTTTCCCTATTCGCCATTCCGCTGTTTTGTGCATGAAGGACGAGTGAGCTGTCAGGGAGAACCCGCCGGACTGGCGGAGAGGGTGTTATCTCCCGACTAACGAACGAGGACTGAAAGCACAAAACTAGGCTTGGCGAGAGCTTTTGGTATCTTTTGCCGGTGCAAAAGTACAGAAAAAAGAAAAGAAAAAATTATTCATAGAATGAGATCCTTCGCTATCGCTCAGGATGACAATAGGATTTGACAATTCCTTAGTTCTCCCTTACGCTCATCTCATGGACTCTTTGTCTGAAAAGGTTTTTGATTTTTTGTACGCTATTCCCAAAAGTTACTATCTTCCATTTGGTATATTCTTATGTGGATTGATACTCTTATCTATTGGTTTGATGCAGTTATCAAACTCCCATAATCAGAGTAATTCCCAACAAGTTGCTGCAGAAGAATCTTCGAAAGCATCTGCATCCGCAACAATTTTTGGCATGCAGGTAGATGTAGAGGGAGCAGTAGTACATCCGGGTGTTTACAAATTGTCCCAAAATGCCCGCGTCCAGGATGCTCTTATTGCAGCAGGGGGACTGTCTGCCTCGGCAGATAGGGAAGTAGTTGCTAAGTCTCTTAACTTGGCTGCAAAATTGGCAGATGGAGTAAAAATTTATGTTCCAAAACTGGGTGAAGTTGCTGTTCAGTCTGCTGGTAGTTCGGATATTGCTCAAGGGACTGTCCTTGGAGCAGCAACCGGATCAGTTAATATCAACACTGCATCTGCCGACCAATTGGATAGTCTTCCTGGTATTGGTCCAGTAACTGCGCAAAAAATTATTAATGCCAGACCTTTTAGTAGTGTTGATGATGTCTTGGCAAAAAAAGCAGTAACCAATAGTGTCTTTCAGAAAATAAAAGATAAGATAACTGCATATTAATTATTATGAATTCTGAGCAAAGACGATTTCCAAAAAGACAACAGCAACAAGAGGCAAAAGCAAAACCTCTTTCGAGAAATCAGAAAAAAGAAATGCAACATCAACAACGAAAATCTCAAAGAAGTGGTAGAGGAAGAGGTGGGACTCATGGGAAAAATAATTAGTATACTAAGTAGGTGAAGTACTTTTTTATTTTTCTTCTCG
>DASQJJ010000004.1:0-5013 GCA_035631115.1 Candidatus Eiseniibacteriota bacterium | reverse complement strand
GCATTCGATCATCATAAAAATCACCAAGAAGAGCATAGAATTGGTAATCCTTTGCGAGATGTTATTTTAGGAGGACAAGATGGCATGGTAAATGCATTGGGAATTGTCTTAGGAGTTGCTGCTGCAGGAGGCAATGCACATATTCTTGTCTTAACTGTCCTTGCAGCGAGCGCAGCAGAAGCAATTTCTATGGGAGCAGTTGCGTATACATCGGCTGTGTCCCAACGGGATTATTACGAAGCAGAGCTTATTAAAGAAAAAAAAGAAATCGAGATGTATCCGGAGATGGAAAAAGAAGAAGTACGCCGTATTTTTGAGCAGAAAGGATTTAAAGGAAAAGTACTGGAAGAAATTGTTGCAACAATTGTGAGTGATAAAAAAATTTGGACCGACACGATGATGCGAGAAGAATTGGGAATAGAAAAAGTAGAAACGAGAAATATTTTCAGAAGTGCAGCAATTGTTGGCATTACCACAGCAATTGGCAGCCTTGTCCCCCTTATTCCTTTTACCCTCAACACATGGGCTCATATGACCTTTAATGAAGAAATCATTGGTGCAATTATTGTCTGTGCAATTGCCTTGTTTGGTGTGGGGGCCTATCAAGCACTGTCTCTAGTGGGAAGCTGGTGGAAAAGTGGTATTCGTATGGTACTTATTGGACTGTCTGCAGCTTTTATTGGTTACATTTTTGCCAAACTCATCCAAGGGTAAGTGGCGGAGAGAGCGAGATTCGAACTCGCGAAGGACTTGCGTCCTTGACTGTTTTCAAGACAGTTGCACTAGTCCACTATGCGACCTCTCCAGTTTGTCTATTATACTCCAAATAGCTTCATCGATAAACCCTTTCTTGACTCTCTTTACTCTCTTGAGTACAGTTAAAGTATGGAAGAGAAACACGCTGAACATCATCATGAACATTCCCACGAAGAAAGCGAAAAACTAAATCCACACGAAGTACACACTTTACTTGCATGGAAAGCACCAGGACGACCATACAAAAAACGAAGTAGAAGCTATTTTGCATCTCTTTTACTTCTGGCTTTATTGGTAGAAATAATCCTTTTTCTGTTTTCTCAATATGCACTTATGGCAGTTGTTGCATCTCTTGTCTTTCTTGCATTCGCTCTAGCACTTACTCCTCCTGGGAATTTTCAATACCGCATAAGTACAGAAGGAATTACTGTGGAAGACCATTTCTTTTTATGGAACGAGTTGTATGATTTTTATTTTAAAAAAAGAGGGGGCATTGACGTCTTACATATTCGTACCTATGCAATGATTCCTGGTGAGCTTACACTTACCTTGGGAGATGTTACGGAGGCACATGTAAAACATGCCATGCTCCCCTACCTTCCCTATAGGGAATATATAAAGCCAACCATGATGGAAAAATCTGCAGATTGGTTGTCCAAAAATTTCCCTCTTGAAAGAGAATAACTTTGCCCCTTCAGTCTACATCAGGTATAATACTGCTACTCAATTGTGCCCGTAGCTCAGCGGATAGAGCAC
This sequence comes from Candidatus Eiseniibacteriota bacterium, assembly GCA_035631115.1. Classification (GTDB taxonomy): domain Bacteria; phylum Patescibacteriota; class Microgenomatia; order Levybacterales; family UBA12049; genus DASQJJ01. The sequence goes on along the minus strand of DASQJJ010000004.1, from coordinate 3,501 downwards.
CAGATTGCGGATCTGGCGGTCGGAGGTTCAATTCCTCTCGGGCACGCTTCGGCAGGCTCAGCGCAAGCATATTTTGGAGGGATCGCATAGTGGTCGAGTGCGGCGGTTTCGAAAACCGCTGTAAGGAATTTTTCTTACCGTGAGTTCGAATCTCACTCCCTCCGCCAGATACTATCTAGCATCTGGCTTTGCTATTTCTCTTTATTGTCCTCCACCGCCTTTTAACATCTGCAGGAGCTTTGCATATCCTATGGTCATTAATAGTGTTATTACTGCTGGCCCAAAAAGGAACCATAAAGCAACCCATTTAGCGATAGTATCCTTTATTACAGCTCCCCTTAATTCTCTCCTACGTTTCTTTGCAATATTAATATTTTTGTCTATATTTTTCTTCTCTTCATCTGTAGCAGTCTTTTTATCGTTTTCATAGTTTTTAATTGCTCCACTCAATCCCTTAGCCTCATTCCATTTCTTTTTTAGCTCTGCAGAACTATATTTTTCTAAAAGTTTATCTAGTCTTTCCTTCTTTTTACCAATAAATCCTTTATCATGCTTGTGTATCTCTGCTAATTCAAGCAAATTGTCATCCGATAACTCTCCTGCTATTTTTACATTTTGTTTTACAACTTTTTCCTTTGCTTTATTTACAACATTTCGAAGTTTGTCTAAAAACTTTTTATCTGACTTCGTAATTGTTCTATCTGTTTCTTTTGCCTCAAGTTGAGTAATATATCTCTGTATTCCCTGTATATCAGCATCTTCTATAAGCGTGTCAGGAACTATTCTCACATCCTTTAATTTATCTCTAAAGCTTTCGTCTTTTTTCGCTGCTTCTGTTAGGTCATTTCGTATATCTTGTACTTTTTGTGCTGTTTGTCCTTTTGCAATTCTTTTTAATAAGCCTTGTTCTTTTGCTTGTCCTTCATCTGTTGTTAAATCCTCCTTACTGTTGCGGAGCTCCTCTAACTTTCTTTGAGCCTCATGACCATCTGCTATATCGCGCACCTCTTCCAAACCCCGCAGAAGTTTTTTATGTTCATACGTGTCGCTATCCCACTCCTTCTTACCATCCAACTGCTCATGAAGCTCTGCCTTAATTGTATCTATTTTTGCTTGTATTTCTTCCCCTGTTAATCCCTTGTTTGCATCATACGTATGTCCTGCATCTCGTAAGAGTCTTTTTAAACGGTCATTGCCTTCTAGTTGCTCTTTAATGTCTTCATCTGTTTTCTTTTTTTCGGATTCTGGTTGTTTTGCAGCATGCTCTGCAACAGGCGGTGTGGTGCTAGGAGTATCTTTTCCACCATCTCCACCTGGTGCTGCTGGTGCTTCTGTGGCTGTTTCGGTAGCGGGTACAGTCTCTGTTGGAGTGGTGGCCGTTGGTGTTTCTGTTGAAGACATTGACTCTGCTGCAACGTCCGTTGGGGCATTTGTTGTCACACCTGTTTCCCCTGTTGGCTTGACATCAAGTGTCTTATTTTGTTCTCCTGGCCCCTGAGCTGATGCTGCATCTATTGTTTCACTTACCTGACTTGAGGTAACTCCAGTAGCTACGTCTGATAGTTGATTTGCTGTTTCTCGTGCAGCAAGTGCGGCATCGCTTTTTTCAACCCTAACAGTATCCTTACTTGTATCATGAGGCAAAACACTAGCAAGACCGGGTTTTTCAGTTATAACATGTGTTGGTTGACCAAAAAGACCTCCGGTATTATCTGCTAATCGAAGTATTGCCGCATCCTCTCCTCCCTTAGGAACTCTCGGTGGATTCCCTACCAAATCCCCCGCTCGCTCCATGTCTTCAACAACTTGTTGTCCTTTTGCTGCAGCTTTTGCCTTTGCTTCATTTGCTAATCTTGCTTCGTTTGGAGCTTTAGCTTTTGCGATAGCCTGTTCTGTGAGAGAACCTTTCACCCTCGGTGATCCTCCACCACTTATTTCACTGCTGATTGGACCTTGTCCTGGTACATTTGGGCTCATACTTGACCTCCTTTTTCTTCAATAGGAGGTGACATAACTGGAGGAGTAGGTGCCGACGGCACCTCGGGAGCTGAAACAACTGGCGTTGGAGTTGCCACTTCAGGTGTCACAGCTGCAATCGATGGTGTTTCGGGTGCTGGTGCGACAGTAGAAACTGGAGGAGCTGTAACCTCAGTTGACTGAACTGCATTCTCTTGTCCTGAGCTTGCCGAAGGATCTTTTGGCGGATACATTGCCTTTGCCGCCGCAATTGCTGCGTCAATATTCCCTGCGCTAATATGACTTCTCATTTCCTCCAAAGTCCGTTGTCTTTCTACTTCATTTACCTTTCCCAATTCTTCTGCATAGACTGTCTTTGCCTCAACATACTTTTCTCCCAGTCCTTTTAGCTTATTCAATAAGTCTCGTTGGTCACTTACTGGTAAAAGCGCCAAGAAGTCGCGCGCCTGCTGACGCGCTGCCTCTACGGCAATACTATTCGACTTTAAATGCGCGATAATTAAATCGACTAATTCTTTCTCAACGAGCTTTACTTCTTCGGTTAGGTCCATATGATTACTATAATTCATGTTATCTCCTCTCGCAAGCGTTAGCTGCCTACTTCTTGCATCCATACAGTTGCCAATGCTATGAGTGACATAATCGACACGCCGTCCCATTTTACAACTTCTTTTAGAAGCACTTTTTGCTCAAAGACATCAATTTTATGTAAGGCATGTTGCTTTGCTTCAGGACTTAGTCTTTTATCCACTCGCACACTCATTCTCCAAAGATTCATGTGTTGTCGAATTGCCTGGAGAGCTGCTTCCCTTTTAATTCTTTCCAAGTCTTTCTCTTGTATGTCTGACTTTTCTGTTTTTCCAAATGCTTTTCCTGCGCTTTTTTCTAGCAAAGACTTTCTCATTGCCATATATTCGTCAGGCGTCAACTTCCCTTCTTGAAGAAGTGCTTTCTGCTCTGCAACATCTTTACCAAATTCTTCTGCAAATTTCTGTAAAAATTCTGGATTATTTGCTATTTCCTGGCCAAGACCCAACGCTCCAACTTCCTGTGTTAAGCCCTGCACTGCTTGTGGACCCATTTTTTCTAAGTTAATAAAGTCCTGCTGCATAATACGCTCTGGAAGTTGTGCTACCACGTCTGCTGTCTTACCAGAAACATCACCAAAGGCAAGCTGGGTAAGCGCCATATGGCTTCCTTGCTGGTGTGCAATGCCAGAAAGTCTCAGTCCTAAAGACGGGGACTGAGACGCAGTATTCATTGCCTCACCTAGTGGTGCTGTTATACGAGTTGCTGCCTCCAGCCCTTTGGTAACTGTTGCTGTTGTTTCTGCTACAACCGATGCAGCCTGTGGGATACTCGCTGCGACTACTCCTGCACTTGCAACTGCTGCTACTGGCATTTCTACAGCTGTTTGCATCGCCGTCTGTGCTACTCCCTGTACTGCTCCTGCTACTACTTCTCCTACCATATATTCCTTTCTGTTATTACCGCAGTGCGGTATAATAACAAGGCAATTATAGT
>DASQJJ010000003.1:0-2050 GCA_035631115.1 Candidatus Eiseniibacteriota bacterium | reverse complement strand
GAATACGAAATTGCTGGAGTCAACCAAGTGCAAATAAATCCTGCAGTTGGCCTTACCTTTGCAGACGGCTTACGAAGTTTTCTTCGCCAGGATCCGAATATTATTCTTGTGGGAGAAATTCGTGATAGTGAGACAACAGATTTGGCAATTCAAGCTGCTCTAACCGGTCATTTAGTCTTCTCTACCCTGCATACATCCAATGCATCTGGTGCTCTGCCTCGTCTACTTGACTTGGGTGCAGAAACATTCCTTTTGGCATCAACAATAACAGCTGTTATGGGACAAAGAATTGCACGCAAAATATGCCCAACATGTAAAGAAGCATACACACCTGCACCTCAACTTATTGAAGAAATGAAAGTAAATCTTGGACCGTTGTTGCCTCAGGGAGAACTAAAATTATACAAAGGAAAAGGATGCAACGAATGCGGGGATTCAGGGTATATTGGGAGAATTGGTATTTTTGAAATTCTTACTGTAACTGAAAAAATAGCGCATCTGCTGTTGCAACGTGCAGATGCAGAGACAATAGAAAAAGAGGCAGTAGCAGAGGGAATGATAACCATGAAACAAGATGGGTACTTAAAAGCATTGACTGGAGTAACAACAATAGAAGAGGTATTAAGAGTTGCTCAGGAGTAATACTAGTTATTAGTTACTAGTTAGCAGTTAATAGTTGTACTGGTAAGTTAACAAAAAAAACCCTACAATTAATTAACTAATTACTAATATCTAGTCACTAGTAACTGAAAGTATGGATTTACAACAATTATTATCAATAGTCGTAAAAAGCAATGCGTCAGATTTACATCTTCTCCCGGGCTTGCCACCAAGTATTCGTGTTGATGGTGCATTATCTTTTATCGCATCAGTCCCGGGATTGAGTGCAGAAAGCGTTACGAGCATGGTGTATGCATTACTGTCTGCCGAGCAAAAGGATCTTCTTACAGCAAATAAAGAATTAGATTTCTCTATGCCGTATGGTGGCGGTATCTATGGAGATTTGGGAAGATTTCGTGTCAATGCATATTATCAACGGGGACAATTATGTGCTGCATTTCGTTTTTTGCCCAAGACAATTAAGACAATTGAAGACTTGCACTTACCGCGAATTTGCCATAATTTTGCAACTCTCAGACAAGGTTTTATTTTAGTGACTGGTCCAACAGGACAAGGAAAATCCACGAGTTTAGCTTCTATGATAAACGAAATTAACATGACTAGAGCATCTCACATACTCACCATAGAGGACCCAATTGAATATGTGTATCCTAATGGAAAAAGTATTATTTCTCAGCGGGAAATGAAATCAGATACTCATTCATGGACTATGGCGCTTCGCAGTGCACTTCGTGAAGATCCTGACGTTGTCTTAATTGGAGAAATGCGAGATCCAGATACTATGCAAGCAGCAATGACGATTGCAGAGACTGGACATTTGGTGTTGTCTACTCTTCATACAAATTCTGCTGCACAAAGTATAGACAGAATTATCGATAGTTTTCCCGAACATCAACAAACCCAAATTCGTACCCAGCTGTCATTTACCCTTAAAGGCATCGTGTCGCAACGTCTTATTCCACAGATTTCAGGAGGAAGAATACCAGCTGTAGAAATTTTGGTGGGGACACCCGCTGTTGCAAGTAACATTCGAGATGGAAAAACACATTTAATTGATTCCATTATCCAAACATCCCAAGATGTTGGTATGGTAACCTTGGATAATTCTCTTTCGCAACTTGTTTTATCCGGAGCAATAAGTCTTGATACGGCAAAGTCCTACAGCTTGCATCCTGACGAACTCCTAAGAATGGTAGGGTGAAGTCATGAAAATACAATACCGCGCAACCACGAAAGATGGAAAAATAACTCAAGGTATTCTAGAGGCAAAAGACGTCAATGAAGCAGTTGGATTTTTGCGAAGTAAAGAAATGCTTCCACTATCTGTCAGAGAAATTGCGAAGCAAGAATTGCCCTTTGTCTCACTTTTTAAAAAATCCTCCAATGAAGATTTGGTACTTTTTACCAGACAGCTTTCTTCTATTCTCTC
>DASQJJ010000002.1:0-11246 GCA_035631115.1 Candidatus Eiseniibacteriota bacterium | reverse complement strand
GGAGGATGGCCAACCTGTTGCGCAGGCGGGACTTTCGAAGCTGCAGGTTGCGCCTGTGGTTGTGAAGATATCTCTGTCAATTCTTCTATTCCTCTTGTATTGCCTAATCTCCCTGCATTAAAGACAACTGTTCTATTCCCCATTCTAAAAGCCGAAGTTCCTCCATAGCGTCTTGCTACTTCTGCTAAATCTTCTTCTACCATACAATGAGTGTAATAAAAGAAAATGGAAGGTTCTTGACTCTACTCCCACACTTCTCTAACAGTTTGCAGACAAAGAAGGTATTGTCATTTCGCCTGTCCGCCTCTGGAGGGAACGGAGTGAGAAATCTCATTTGAGATCTCTCGACTTCGTTTATACTGAGTTAGCCGAAGTACTCGAGATGACAGAGCGGATTTTCTCAATAAAATTCTCTTTGCTAAATTTTTGTGCCTGTTGTATGCAGTCTACAGGCTTTATTTGAAGGTTTTCAAATTCCTCGATTGCCTTTAATAGTCCACCCACTGAATATTCGTCAAAAAGTAGGCCCGTTTTTTTGTCTACAATAGTCTCTTTATACCCTCCTCCATTAAAAGCAACAACAGGAGTCCCACTCATCATTGCCTCAACAGGTGTTATGCCAAAATCTTCATCCTTTGCTAAGGCTAAAAATGCCTTTGCTCCTTTATACAGCTTTGCCAACTCCTCATCACTGACATGTCCCAAAAATTCTACAGTCCCTTTTGCATTTCTTTTAAGTGCATCGAGATTAAAATACCCTGCTTGAGATCCCGCTATCTTTAGTCTAAATCCTCCTTTAAACGCTGCTTCAACAGCCATTTCCAAGCCCTTTGCACCAACAATACGCGACACAATTAAATAATAATCTTCTTTTACAACATTCCCTACAGAAGGCAATGAGACTGGTGGGTAGATAACAATTGAATCCCTTTTATAAAACTTTTTAATTCTTGCTTGTGTTTCTTTAGAGTTGGCAATAAAGGTATCCACTTTTTGAGCTTGAGTAATATCGTATTTTCGAAGAAAATGGCCAACAATACGTGCATATAAAGCAACAATTCCATATTTTTGGAAATTAACAGATGTATTGTACCCATACAGCCAGCGAGGGGGCGTGTGACAATAACACACTTCAATTGGCTTCTCTTTATTGGAACCCCTAATACCAAAACCTTTTGTTATGTACCAGCTGGCAGAAGAAATCACGACGTCATAGCCTGATAAATCAAAACTTCCCCAAATAAAAGGAGTAAGAAAACGAAGAGGACTGGCAAGTCTTCCCGCATAAGGAAGCATTCCAAACCAAGAAGAGATAATTTTTGCATTTTTAAAATGAGTATATGCAGTAGATTTTTTGTCGTAAAAAGCAGTATAAATTGGCGCTTCGGGATACATTTCATGCAGCGTCTCCAAAACCCTTTCAGCCCCTCCGTACTCCTTTATGTAGTCATGCACTAATGCAACCTTCATAGAGAAAATTATAACAGAAAAGGTATGTTTCTATTTGATAGGGTTTGTATAGTAATTCCCTTGTTGACAGGCACGCTCTTGTCTCGTATGATGCACCAATAATGAAACGTTTTGACTTTTTGGTCGCCCTTTACATTACCTGTATTATGCTGTCCGAGCTTATGGGAGCAAAGACTTTCCCACTTTTTACCATTTTTGGTTTTAAATTATCTGCAAGTGTTGCACTCTTGGTCCTTCCTCTTGTCTATAGTGCCAATGATGTCATTGTGGAAGTGTATGGTAAAGAGCGAGCACGAAGTATTGTACGAGCTGGCTTACTTATGGTTGCCTTTCTTATTCTTTTCTCCTTTTTGGCAGTCTATCTTCCCCCTACCCCACGGTTTGCCTTAAAGGAAAAAGCATACGAGACAATTTTTGGTCTTACTATTCGTATTGCAGCATCCAGTCTTACTGCTTTTGCTGTTGCAGAATTTCTAGATGTCTTTATTTTTGCCAAATTACGAGATGCATTGGGCAAAAAGGGCTTATGGATACGCACCAACTTATCCAATTTTGTCTCTGAATTTTTTGATACTGTCCTTTTTATAACCCTTGCCTTCTATGCACTGGACAAGCCATTTGCCATGAATTTTGCATTTCTTGCAGGACTTATTCTCCCCTATTGGTTACTCAAATGCTTTATGTCTATCCTCGAAACACCACTTGTCTATCTCGGCGTCCGCTGGTTAAGAAAAGAAGAAAAGTAAACTCTGGTATACTAAATACCAAATACTAGATACTAAATACTCATCTATGCTCGTAACACCCATTAAAACCAAAAAAATTCTCCTCGGAGATAGTCTTGAAGAAGTTCTTCAAAGCTCTCTTCCCCAACTTCAAGAAAACACAGTGGTTGTGGTTACTTCAAAGATAGTTAGCCTGTGTGAAAAGTCTATTGCACCTCTTTCCACAGACAAAGAAGCACTTATTAAGCAAGAGGCAGACCAATTAATCTACGATGAATCAACTTCACCTGAAAATAAGATGCTTCTTACTATTAAAGACAATATTCTTGTCCCCTGGGCTGGCATAGATGAATCTAATGGAGATGGACAATACGTTCTCTGGCCCAAAAATCCTATGACAACAGCACAAAAAATATGGGAATACTTAAGACAAGAGTATAGGATAAAAAATGTAGGTGTCCTTATTGTTGACAGCACTTTTATTCCCTTACGTACTGGGTCTATTAGTGTGGGGCTTACCTGGTGTGGCTTTAAGCCAATAACAAGCTACGTTGGCACCCCAGATGTGTTTGGCAAGCCTCTTAAATACACTACAACCAGCATGGTAGATAGCCTTTCTATTGCAGCAGGGCTAACCATGGGAGAGGCAAATAACCAACAACCTCTCTGTGTTATTACTGACATTCCAGATATAGAATTTGTCGACCGCGTACCAAATAAAGAAGAGCTAGATAGTATGCACTACCCAATAGATAAAGATATGTTTGGTCCTCTTCTCCGCGCAGGAAAATGGGAGAAATCAAAGTAGTTCCAGCTGCGAAATTTGCTATAATCTCACTATGTCAACAAGACGACAACCCTTACAAGAAAGGCTTACATACCTAAAGGTGAGACTAGATATAGGTGGAACAAACTTGATAGCCGATGCTGCGGAAGCGGGGGCAAGGGGAGATTGGGATAGAGCGTATGCATTACACAAAGCCGGAGAAGAAAAATATGCGAGAGCAAAACGCGTAGGACAACTTCAACGGGATTTATTTAGGCCTGATATTGAAGGACATTAAAGTAACTCCAACTGCGGACTTTTTTCTTCCTTCTTTTTCTTGTCATTCTGGAGCGAAGCGATAGAATCTTTTGTTTCTTGTTTCTTGGAATTTGCTTGCCCTGAGCTTGCCGAATGGGTATCTTGCGACTGCATAAGTCTTCTTGCCAGTGAATGGATATTAAATTTCTCAAATACTTCCAGGAATTTGTCGGGAGTAAAATTTTCTACATCTGATTTTTTCGTATCTAAATGGACAGGTGCATCTAAATGAATAGTTGCCAAATTTTTGCACATCATTGCTTGCTCTGCATCTTGTGCTAATTTTGTACTCAACTCTGGTTTTATGTCTCCCAAATGAGTATAGATATTTTCCAATGTTTCAAATTTCTGAAGAAGTCCTGCTGCTGTTTTGGGCCCTACTCCCCCAACTCCTGGATAGTTATCAGACGGGTCGCCAACTAAAGCTTTATAGTCAATTACCTGATTGGGTTTTATGCCATATTTTTCCTCTACAGCTGCATTATCCATAAGGACAGACTTGGTAATTCCTGTTATTGGCATGAGGACTTTTGTGGTTTCATTAACCAACTGTAAAAGGTCTCGGTCTCCGGTAAGAATTATGGTCTCCAAGCCGTCATCCTGGCTTGTCCAGGATCTATCCTTGATTCTGGATGCGTCCGCTTTTGCGGACTTACCAGAATGACGATTGGTGTTTGCAGCCTGAAAAGCTAACGTCCCAATAAGGTCATCTGCTTCGTACCCATCTATTGCCTCCACAGGAATCCCAATTTTTTTAAGAGAATCGCGTAAAGGTTCTACTTGTGCACCCAAATTGTCCTGCATCTTAGGCCTATTGGCATGATACCCTGCATACAAATTCATTCGAAATGTTGGTGCGCCTTGGTCAAAGCAAATAGTAAGAAGATCTGGCTTAACCTCTTCTAGTACTTTTAAAAGCATTGCATAAAATCCATAAATGGCATTGGTTGGATTACCTTTTTTATCGGAAAAGGTGTCTGGATAGGCATGAAATGCTCGGTGAAGAATTGCGTTACCGTCTATAAGGAGTAATTTTTGCATAGAGTTAGTATACCATGGAGGGACAATTTTTTGGTCTTTATGATATACTATCGGCATGGTTTTAGTAGAACTCGCACAGGCATCTGCAATCATCCTCTTGGGAAATCCAGAGGTACGGTGGAGTTTGAATTCAGCAAGAAATTTACTCCTTCGAAGAAATCGAAGACAAAGATAATCTTGCTATACTACTTGTATGGATCCATATAATGATTTTCTCGTAAAGACTCTGGAGATTATAGAGTTTTCAGGCAACCGCCAACAGTGGATTCAGGAATTTATGCAACACGCCCAACAATTGGCATTTATGGAGCTTCTCAAAACACTTCCTCAGGACCAGCAGCAGACACTCACCATAACTATTCAAAATCCCCCAGCAGGCAAAACCCCAGAGCAAGTCTTGCAAGAGTACTTTACACCGCTTGATTGCTCTATTGCCCTACAAGAGCAAATTCTAGAAGAATATAAAAAATTTGTCCATGAAACCATGGGTACACTGACACCAGCAAAACAACAAGAGCTCCAAGCCTACCTCCTCCCTCTTATTAACGAAACCACCTAAGCCTTAGTTTAGGAATTTTCAATTTCCAATTTACAATTTTCAATCAATTACCAATTTTCAAATACCGAAATGGGTGAAGTTGTCTATTTTTCGCTAGTACGAAAGCTACCTAAAAGTAAAGAAACAGAAAGTGGTTACGTGCCAGATCGTCGATAATGCTAACAAACAGCGGTTGGTACAAGAAAAATTGATAACAAACCCATTGAGAATGATTACGATTTTACCTTTGCAGCAGCAAGCTTTGGAAGAAATGGAGACACACTTTTTGGCTTTGCTCCCAACAATGCAACAAATTCTTCAGATTCCATATTCTCTTTCTTTAATAATGCCTCTACCAACTTGTCCAGGTCTTTTCGCAAATCTTTAAGCACTTTCATTGCCACTCTATAGCCTTCATCTAGAATCCTTTTTACCTCTGCGTCAACTTGCGCCTTCATGCCTGGAGATACATCGTACCCCTCGTACATAAATCTCTTGTCTGGTGCTAAATTTACTGGTCCCAAATCACTCATTCCCAATTCCAGTACCATTTGTCTGGCAACTTGAGTTGCTTTTTCTATGTCGTTGGACGCTCCTGTTGTTATTTCTCCAAAGACTACCTGCTCTGCTGCGCGACCTCCAAGCATCATGGCAATTTGTTCCAATAAGTAGGTCCTCGTCTCGTGTAAATGCTCATCTGACTCTGCCATAGTATGTCCCAGACTCATACCACGACTTACAATAGAAATTCTATGAATTGGCTCCAGATGAGGCATAAACCAACTTACCAATGCATGTCCGCCTTCATGGTATGCAGTCATTTTCTTGTCCTCATCCGATTGGAGTCTCTTTTTCTCTGGTCCTAATTTTACTTTTGTTGCAGCCTCTTCTATATCACTCATTGCAATTGCTGTATGAGACATTCGTGCTGCACCAATTGCTGCCTCATTCAACATGTTTTCCAAGTCTGCACCACTAAATCCAACTGTCCTTTTGGCAACTCTTTCCCAATCAACGTCTTTTTCCATTGGCTTTCCTTTTGCATGAATTTGCAAGATGGCTTTACGTCCTTCCATATCTGGCATATCCAGACTTACTCGTCTGTCAAATCTTCCTGGGCGCACTAAAGCTGGGTCCAACACGTCTGGTCTGTTGGTTGCTGCCATAACAATAAGCTGTTCATTTGGGGTAAATCCATCCATTTCTACTAAGATTTGATTTAACGTTTGCTCGCGCTCATCATGCCCTCCCATAAGGCCATTACCCCGCTGTCGTCCAATAGCATCCACCTCGTCTATAAAAATAATTGCCGGTTGTGCTTTTTTGGCTGTATTAAAAAGATCTCTCACGCGAGATGCTCCAACTCCTACAAGCATCTCCATAAATTCACTACCTGCCATAGAGAAGAATGCTACTCCTGCTTCTCCTGCAGTTGCCCGTGCTAACAGTGTTTTTCCTGTCCCAGATGGTCCTATCATAAGCACTCCCTTTGGAGTCCTGGCCCCCATGGCCTTGTATTTATCTGGGTGTTTTAAGAAATCAACAATTTCTGTAAGCTCATTTTTAGCCTCGTCTACTCCTGCAACATCGGCAAAAGTGGTTTTTGGCGTGTCTTTACTAAATTGCTTTGCTCTACTTTGTCCAAAGGAAAATATATTTTCTTGTGCGCCTCGTGCTTGTCTAAATAAGAAGAAGAAAAATGCAACCATTAAGACAACTGGCAGGATGCCAGAAAGAATATTTATCCAATTAGTCAGTCCTGTATCGTCTTTTATGCTTACTTTTGTCTTATCCAAAGGCACTCCAGCATCTTTAAAAAGAGTATATACATTTGCCTGTGCTTCTTTGGTACTCTCTATACTTCCCCCACTCTTTTCTTCTGCGACAATTTTTGTATCCGAGACAACAAGTTGCTTTACTTTATTATTCTGAACATCTGCAACAATTTGAGAAAGCGGAACACTCTTTTGCTCGGGATTACCTGTTGTAAATCCCACAAAAATAAGGAAAAGCATGACAAAGAGAAATCCATATAAAAAGGTATTTTTCCACGAAAAATTTATTTTAACTTTGTAGATTCTTCTTTGTGGTTTCTTGGCTTGAGGCATGAGTACTTGTGAGTATACCACACACCCTCAAATATTTCACCCCTGAAGCTAGTCAGTCACATTTGACTATGGGCTTGACAACCTGACAAAATGAGTCCACAATACTTGTCAGATATATGTCAGCTAGGTCTGTTGTTATTCAAGAAGGAGGAGGATACGGTCCCTATAGGGGAGAATTTAATCCTGCCGCGATTACAAATAATAAAAACGAAAGACTGTTCCAACAGAGATTAGCAATACTCGGAGAGGATGAAAAGCTAGGCAGATCGCCAACCAAAGGCTTACTCAATACTCTTTTAGACCAAGCAAACCAACCCAATATGCCCCCAGTACAAAGCGCATATATACGAAGAAGGGTTGAAAAACATCTTCCAGCAGTTGTCTAATCTCCTGACAAAAATTGCACTCCAAATCCACAACAGTTTAGTTTGACCTGACAATGTTTCTGTTGGTATTCTGTGTTTCTTATGGGAAGAATAGATGACAACTCAGCACATGGAAGCATTGAAATGGATGGAGATGGTCAAGTAAGAAGGATCTTCCCTGGAGACGAAGGTACCGCAAGCCCAGGAAGTATTGTACGTGATTTAATGCGACGACAAGGTGTTAATCGAGATAGTCTCCAAGAATTTCTTAGCAGAAGAGGTCCACAAAATAATAAACAATCTAATGGTAATAGAGGAAACAGTTAAACCCAATATTTCTCCCCTTTTCTTTGTATTAATCCTTCTTTTTCCATATCATTTAATATCTTCTCAAATTCTTCTTTTGTAATTCCATTATTTTCTATTTTGTCAAACAACGAAGCTAACGTTTCTTTTTGTTTAAGTAATAAACGAATAATTTGTCCTCGATAAAACCGCTTTGATGTTTTAAAGTGTGACTGCTTAGGAATTGGTATCTTCTTGTCTTTCAACATCGCACCCGCATAATCCATAAGCGCCTGATTCCATTCATACGCTTTCCCTTTTGGCAAAAGTTGATCAGCAATCCCTTGTATCCTTTTACCGTCATTCTGGAGCGAAGCGATAGAATCTTTTTGAGATCCTATCGGTCGTTTTACTCCCTCCAGGATGACATTTCCAAATTGCGTCAAGATAACTTTCCTGACGTTAGTGTCCACCACCGCCACTTGTTGGTTGAATGCAAAACACAATAATGCCCTTGCTGTATATTCACCAATCCCGGGTAATTTCCGCAACTCTTCTTCCGTCTCCGGCCATATTACTGTTCGAGCATGCCTGCCCTGAGCTTGTCGAATGGGTCGAGAACTGTCATTCTGGCTTGTCCAGAATCTACTTCTCGATTCACTTTGTTCTCTCGAAGAATAAACAAGTATTTTTGCCAATCTTTGCAAAAATAATGCCCGCCTATTGTACCCAAGCCCAGACCAATAGGCTAAAACATCCCGCGTGGAGGCTTTTGCCAAAGATTCTAGTGTTGGGAAACGCTTCATCCACTCAAGATATTTGGGAATAACCCGGGACAACTGAGTTTGCTGAGACATTACTTCACTAATTAAAATTCCGTACGGGTCTCTATTCTCTCTCCAAGGAAGATCACGTTCATTCTTTTCATACCACTCCAAAATCTCTTTTTGAAACTTTGTGATTATTTTCTTATCTAATTTCATGTGCTCATTCTATCATTACTGCATTTCTTGCGAAATCTTATTTTTGAAGTCTTTACACACAGTTCCTTAAGACGAATCATGTTGTAGAAATAGATGTGTATGGAATATTGCCAGTTAGGCGTGATAGTAGATTAAGATTTCCTATAAGGAGATAGAAATAGTATGAGTTAAAGACGAAAAAATGAGATAAGCAAGAAGATAGCCTTTTTTTGCTACAATATGGAAATGACTTTAAAAATTTTTCAACTTAATATGTGGGCAGGAACTCACTTCCCTGCTATTCAAGACTTTTTAGAAAAGAATGATTTTGATATTCTTTGCTTTCAGGAGGTATGCGGGCCCCATACAATTGTTGGCAATATCCGGTCTGAATCTGATTGCTTTGAAAAATTACAACATGTATTAGGGGCAACTCATGAAGGAATACTTACCAAAGCAAGTACCTTTACGTCTTCTCCAGAAGCGTATGATGGCAATGCTATTTTTTACAAAAAGAATTTTACTCTTAAAGAACAACAGACAATATGGATAAACAAAAGAAATACTCCCTTCCCCTCCAATGCAAAATCGTATGAAGAAGTAGGAAGAAACGCATTGCACGCAGTCCTAGAAAAAGAAGGAAAAACAATAAATGTTATAAGTGCCCACTTGCCTTGGGGTACAACAAAAAAAGAAGAACCTCATCAGACACGATGGAATAAAACTCTTGCATCGTACCTTCCAATGCTCTCATATCCTTGGATTCTTACAGGAGATCTTAATTTAGCACCCGACCAGCTGTCTATTATTTCTTTAGAGCAGTATGGACGCAATCTTACAAAGGAATATGGCGTTACAAATACAATTGATCCTACTTTACATAGAAGATGGGAAGATTTTGCACCAGGTGAGGCTATTGATTATATTTTTGTAAGTCCAGATATAAAAGTAGTAGACTTTCGAGTTCTTGATACCGTACACCTATCTGATCACTTTGGTTTAACTACAACCATTGAGGTATAAAGTATTTAGTATTTTGTATTTAGCAAAAGAAAATATACCAAATACAAGATACCAGATACTAAATACTCGTCTACAGAGGAAGACCCATTTTTTCTTTAACTTCCTTAAGTGTTGCTTTTGCTATTTCTTGACATTCTTGTCTTGACCGCTCCAGAAGAGCATCGACAACTTCTGGGTGTTCTTCATAATATTTTCTCTTCTCTTGAATAGGCTTTAACTCCTCATAAATTGCTTCTGCAATAAATTGTTTCATTTCTCCATACCGAATAACACCATTTTCGTAGTCTGTTTTAAACTTTTTATGCATGTCATCTTTATTAAAAAGCGCTAAGTAGGTAAAAAGACTTGCTACTCCACCCTCTTTTGGTACAGGACCACCAGTTGTCCCTGTATCGGTTGTAACTTTTGCTAGCTTTTTCTTAATTGTTTCTAAGTCGTCTGCTAGCATTATTGAGCTTCCTTCAACAGTCTTACTCATTTTCCCTTTACCAAGGAGCGATGGCACATATTCCCCTTTTGTCTTAAATCGGACTGGCTCTGGAAAAGTCTCTCCATAGAGTTGATTGAATTTTCTTGCAATTTCCCTTGCCACCTCTAAATGAGGCTCTTGGTCCAGTCCAACTGGCACTAGCTCCCCTTTATACAACAAAATATCTGCTGCCATAAGAATAGGATAATTTAAAAGAGCCACAGTAACATTTTTTGGGTACTGTGCTTTTTTTTCTTTAAAGGTTGGTAAGTCCTCCAGTGGTGCTAATGGGTAAACCGTTGAAAGCAAATATGCCAATTCAGTATGCTCTGGAATGGTTGATTGTACTTCTATTTTGCACTTTTCAGGGTCCAGTCCTGCAGATAAATAATCCAAAATTACATCCCGTACTTGCTGTCGTAATGTTGTGTGATCGTATGGCGTTGTGAGTACGTGTAAATCTGCGATAAAGAAAATGCAATCATACTCATCTTGTAAGGCAAGCATGCCCTTAGACCCACCAAGATAATTTCCTAAGTGAAGTCTTCCTGTTGCGCGCATGCCTCCAAATACCTTTTTCTTACCCTTAGTCGGCTCGTCAGTAACATCAACAACTTCTCCTTTATTTGCTTTTTGCAAGTCTTTTGCCTGAAGCGCAAGACCAAAGAGCTTGTCTCCACTACTTCCATACACTTTCCCTTGGTCTAAAACTTTCTTGTCTATAAAATAGGCAACATCTAGGCCTACCAATGGCACAATACCTGGCTGTGTCCCTAATTCTTGCAATTCTTTTTGTCCTGCAAATTCTACTTGTTTTACTCCTAACGCTTGCTTTAGTTTTTCTATATTAAATTTGGTGTCCGATCTTCTTTGTACTGCCACTACTCCCTTTTCTGTTTTGTATAAAATAGTTGCTGTTGCCTGAGCAAAAGAAATTTTATGAAACATAACATGAGATGGAATATCTATGGGTAAATCTTCAGGAAGAGGAATGAGGTCGTATTCTACTCCTGCTGCTTTTAATTTCTCTTCTAATTGTTGTACTGTAGCATTCATATTAGTGTACCTTTGCTCCTGGTGTAACTTGCTTTTCTGGTACAAGAAAAGATAATGTCTCTGCATCTTCTCCTGTTGCCAATATCATGCCCTGACTTTCATACCCTCTAAATTTCCGTG
>DASQJJ010000001.1:0-1995 GCA_035631115.1 Candidatus Eiseniibacteriota bacterium | reverse complement strand
CATGCCCTGGCCTGCCTATACCACAGCGAAATCTCCAAAAATCCCCCTTTGGAAATACTTCTAATATACTCTCCAACCCCCTGTGCCCTGCCACTCCTCCACCAAAACGGATGCGAAGACTCCCAACAGGAAAATCAACATCATCGTGAATTACCCAAACATCCTCTGGCTTTACTTTGTAAAATTTTGCCAAAAGACTTACTGCCATGCCGGAATTGTTCATGTAGGTCTTGGGCTTGGCAAGTAAGACTTTTTCTGCTTCACCATGAAGAGGTTGCCAGGAAATTTCTGCTATATCTGCTTTGAATTTCTTACTATCTGTCCAGACAGTGTCTTTTGTGGATTCGAAATCTTTAAGGAATTGGTCCAATACCATAAACCCTACATTATGCCGTGTCTTTTCATACTTTTCTCCCGGATTGCCAAGACCAACAATAAGCTTCATTCTTTTTATTATACTACCACATTGCAAGTATGCTGTGATTGACAACAAAAAGAATATCTCCTGTAAAACAGTTGATACTCTTCTTGTTTTAAAAGCTTAAAACCCTTACTTATAGTACGATTTAATCTGGTATAACAGATAAAATCCAATAATTGCGCCAACTAACCCTCCAACTATAGATAATGCAACTAAAGAGCTTACAAGCGCTGCCGCTTCACTCCAGAAAAGCAATGTCCATCCTTGCATCTTTCTAGCCTTAAGTCCTGGGAATGCGATAAGCATTAAGACCGAGCTAACCAGAGAAACTGCAACAGAAAGAAGACTTCCTCCTGTGGCGCCCATTCCAGACCCTAAAAGCATAAGAGGAGATAGTACGGAAAGAATACCAAGGCCACCAAGACCAACGAGTACTCCTAAGACTCCAAAAACCAACGATACCCATGGAGCAACTTGTACCAAAACGTCTCGTCCGCCCTTTGGAAGGCTTGGAAGCTTATTAAACCATTCTTCCATCATGTCTTGCCAATTTGTACTTTTTGCCATTATGTATTCACCCCCTTCCTTTTAATACCTATACTTAGTATGAGGAAAATTTAGTAAAAAAAGCAAGTGGGAGATGCAGAATAAGCGGTGACTTCTAAAATTCCAATCCTATCTGCTCTTTTTTGTCCTTTGTCTCATTTGTCCCTTTTGTCTCCTTTGACTCTTCGTCCTGCCATATCTTTACCACTCCAAAGACTCCATCATATCCAGGCTGAATAACAATTTGTTCTGCCCGTACTTTTTTTACCCCATCGGTAATTTTTTCTGCAAGTGCAGGAGAGGTAATGCTAAGCGCAGCTTTTTCGATATCTGCTAGTGGTAATTTAAGAAGTACATGAAATTCCGACTCTCCTTCTTTGCATAGCTGATTAAAAATTACCAATACTTTTGGAGAGGCAAAAGGACTGCCAATTGCTTCGGCAATAATTTCTTTCAAGGGCACTATTTTTACAAACGGCCTCTGCTTACTTTTTGTGTCTGTAATCCATGTTAATCCACTCGCGTTTGTCTTATGACTTCCTCTAGCATCCTCCTGCGCTAACTCCTGAACTCTTCTCATTACCCCATCGGTAAGATTTCTCTTGCATACAGGACATATATTATGTACCGCTTCCTGCTCTTGCGGTGTCATGGTAACATTGCAATTTCTGTGCCCGGAATAATGATACTTCCCCTCTTCTGGATAAAATTCTATTGTATATAACACCTTATTGTTTGTTTCTTGTTTCTTGTTTCTTGAAATACTTGGGGCCATTATAGCTTTCCGTATATTTTCATAACTCAATTCTTCTAGTCGAAATACTGTTGCCTCCCGTCCCATTTTTGCAGGACTATGTGCATCGGAAAAAGACAATATGCTACGAGTAGACAGCTCTTCCATTTGCCAATTCATTTCTGGATCACTGGAAAGCCCGGTCTCTATACCATACACGTACGGCGCTAGGTCTTCGTATGCTTCTTTGAGGGAATTAAACCCAGACATCTGGCCATAAATGCCAAACCATG
Source organism: Candidatus Eiseniibacteriota bacterium (assembly GCA_035631115.1). Classification (GTDB taxonomy): domain Bacteria; phylum Patescibacteriota; class Microgenomatia; order Levybacterales; family UBA12049; genus DASQJJ01. The sequence goes on along the minus strand of DASQJJ010000001.1, from coordinate 2 downwards.
GT